>JAFXFT010000051.1 GCA_017513385.1 Oscillospiraceae bacterium
AGCCGTGGCAAGACCGTTCGTGTGGCTTACTCCGATGAGCAGCGGGACCAGATCTCTGCGGAAATGCGTGGCGAGAGTAATGCAAAAATCGAGATCCAGCGCTATAAAGGTCTTGGTGAGATGAACAAGGACGAGCTTTGGGACACCACCATGGACCCCGAAAAGCGCACCCTGCGCCGCATCACTCTGGACGATGCCGTCCGCGCCGACGAAATTTTCACCGTCCTCATGGGCGAGCAGGTCGAGCCCCGTAAGGAATGGATAGAGGTAAACGCAAAGTACGCGGTGAATATCGATATTTGATGATGTATGGAGCTGCCAAACAGAAAAAAACAGCGCTTGTCACAGTTTGATTATTCCAGTGAAAATTACTATTTCGTAACTATTTGTACAGCTGATAAAAAGCATCTTTTCGGAAAAGCCGGAGAACTTAATCAGTTCGGGAAAATAGCAGAAAAAAAGATTTTGGATATACCAAATCATCATTACGGAGTGCGGATAGACAAATATGCAGTCATGCCAAACCACATTCATGCGATAGTGGTATTGGGCTGCGCAGGAAAAACACCAACAGAGAAAATCCCATCATTATACACGGTTTTAGGTTCCTATAAATCGAGCGTGACAAGAGAAATACACGAAATTGCGCCGGAAGTTACAGTATGGCAATCATCATATAATGACCATGTCATAAGAAATAACGCGGATTATTCAAATATATGGCAATATATTGACCAAAACCCGGAGCGCTGGAATGAAGATGAGCTGTACGGTTAATCCGCAAAATGTAAAAACCATTCGTAGGGAACAGGCCTGCCTGTTCCGTCATGTAACGATACCATCGGCAGTAAACCAACAAGCGGAATGGGCAGGCCCATTCCCTACAAGAAAAACATAGATTTCCGCAGCAAAAACGAACCCCCGCAAAATGTAAAATTACATTCGTAGGGAACAGGCCTGCCTGTTCCGTCGTGTAACGAAACCGCCGGCAGTAAACTTCAATCGTAATTTATAAAACTCCCCCACCAAAGGAGAAAATACAATGGCACATAACAGAGATTACAAACCCGAGGACATAGCGTTTCCTCAGCAGCACATAACTGAGTCGCTGCTGGTTGACGAAATGGAAAAATCCTATATCGAATACGCCATGAGCGTTATCGTCGGCCGCGCCCTGCCCGACGTGCGCGACGGCCTGAAGCCCGTCCACCGCCGTATCCTCTACTCCATGTACGAAAACGGCCTCACCTCGGACAAGCCCTTCAAGAAGTCCGCAACCTGCGTCGGTGACGTGCTGGGTAAATACCACCCCCACGGCGACAGCTCCGTATACGACGCAATGGTTCGCCTTGCGCAGGATTTCTCCATGCGCTACATGCTCGTTGACGGCCACGGCAACTTCGGTTCCGTGGACGGCGACCCCCCTGCCGCCTACCGTTACACCGAGGCGCGCCTGTCCAAGATATCCAACGAGATGCTCCGCGACATCGACAAGGACACAGTCGACTGGGACCCCAACTTCGACGAGAGCAGCAAGGAGCCCCGCGTTCTGCCCAGCCGCTTCCCAAACCTGCTGGTAAACGGCTCCAGCGGTATCGCCGTAGGTATGGCCACCAATATCCCGCCTCACAACCTTGCTGAGGTCATCAACGCCTGCGTCTGCGTGCTGGATAACCCCGACTGCACCCTCCCCGACCTTATGGAGCACATTCAGGGCCCCGACTTCCCCACCAAGGGCATCATCATGGGCCGCAGCGGCATCCGCGCCGCCTATGCAACAGGCCGCGGCAAGGTGGTAGTCCGCGCCCGCACCGAGTTCGAGGAATACGGCCGCGACCACCGCACCCGCATCATCGTCACCGAGCTGCCCTATCAGGTCAACAAGCGCCAGCTCATCAAGAACATAGCCGAGCAGGTCAAGGACAAGCGCCTTGAGGGCATCAGCGACCTGCGCGACGAGACCGACCGCAACGGTATGCGCATGGTCATAGAGCTCAAACGCGACGCTAACCCTCAGGTTGTGCTCAACAAGCTGTTCATGCAGACTGCCCTGCAGTCCAATTTCTCCATAATCATGCTGGCTCTTGTGGATAACCAGAAGCAGCCCAAGATACTCTCCCTGCGCCATGTGCTGGACGAGTACATCGCTTTCCAGGAGGACCTTATCAAGCGCCGCACCCGCTACGATTTGAAGAAAGCGCAGGAGCGCGCTCATCTGCTGCAGGGTCTTATTGTTGCGCAGGACAACATTGATGAAGTAATTCACATCATTCGTACCAGCTATGACGATGCCCGCGAGCGCCTGATGGAGCGCTTCGGTCTCGACGAAGTGCAGGCACAGGCTATCCTCGATATGCGTCTTAAGGCTCTGCAGGGTCTCGACCGCGAGAAGCTGGAGAACGAATACAAGGAGCTGCAGGAGCGCATCGCTTATTACAACCAGCTGCTGGCTTCCGAAGAAATGCTCCGCGGCGTCCTCAAGGAGGAGCTTATCGCTATCCGCGATAAGTTCGGCGACAAGCGCCGCACCGAAATTCAGGACGTTGAGGACGAGATAGACATCGAGGACCTCATCGAGGAGGAGACCTGCATCTACACCCTCACCAACGCGGGCTACATCAAGCGCATGAGCCTCGATACCTACGCAGCCCAGCGACGCGGCGGTAAGGGTAAGCGCGGTATGGCCACCCGCGAGGAGGACTACGTGGAGACCATCTTCACCGCCTCCACCCACGATAACATCCTCTTCTTCACCAACTTCGGCAAGGTCTACTGCAAGAAGGGCTACCTTATCCCCGAAGCAGGCAGCGCCGCCAAGGGCACGAATATCGTCAATATCCTGCCTCTTGAGCCCGGTGAGAAGGTAAATACCATGATCCACGGACGCGGCTTCCCCGATGACCGCTATCTGGTATTCGTCACCAAGGGCGGTACCGTAAAGCGCCTTTGCTCCAGCGAGCTGAAGAATATCCGCCGCAGCGGTCTGCGCGCTCTCAACCTTGTGGAGGGTGACGAGCTCATCTCCGTCCGCGAGACCGACGGCAACCAGAACATTCTCATCGCCACCCATGACGGCTACGCCATCTGCTTCAACGAAAACGATGCCCGTCCCATGGGCCGTACCGCAGCAGGCGTGCGCGGCATCACCCTCCGCGAGGGCGACTACTGCGTCGGCGCAGCCCGCGCCCGCGAGGAAGGCTCCCTGCTCTCCGTCACCGAGAACGGCTACGGAAAGCGCACCGCACTCAGTGAGTATATCCGCGGCGAGGGCAACGAGCCCCAGAAGCGCGGCGGCCGCGGCATGAAGAACTATCAGGTAACCGAAAAGACAGGCAAGGTCGCCGCCATCAAGGTGGTCGACGATGCCGACGATATTCTGCTGGTAGCCGATAACGGCATCGTTATCCGCATGGCAGCAGCCGACATCAATACCTACGGCCGCGCCACTCAGGGCGTGCGCCTGATGACCGTTTCCGACGGCGCACAGGTAATTTCTCTGGCCCGCACCGACCATGAGGAAGCAGCCGCGGAAGAGACCGAGGCACCCGCAGAGGAATAATTTAAGAATAAGAGAATCCC
>JAFXFT010000052.1 GCA_017513385.1 Oscillospiraceae bacterium
AGCTTTCGGCGGGCATGCGCGTGAAATACAGCCTTGTGCTGGCTCTTTCTCACGGCGCAGAGCTGCTCATTCTCGATGAGCCCACCAGCGGTCTTGACCCTGTTTCTCGCGACGAGCTGCTTGAAATATTCCTGCGGCTTGCCCACGAGGGCGTGAGCATTCTATTCTCTACCCACATAACCTCCGACCTTGACAAATGCGCCGACCGAATAACCTATATCCGCAACGGGCGCATAATCGCCAGCGAATATACAGACAGCTTCAAAAGCCGCTACCGCCTTGTTCGCCTCAGCGATGCCGAGGCCGATGCACTGCGCTCTCATCTTATCGGCTGCGGCATAAGCCGCGACGGAGTAACTGCCCTTATTGAGGCGACAAAGGCTGCTGAGCTGGGTATTGAGAGCTATGAAGCTGACCTTGAGACAATAATGGTTCATTTGGAAAAGGAGGGTGAAGAATGAAAAAGCTGCTTATTAAGGATTTCCGTCTGGCAATGCACCCCACAGTCTTTCTGTTCTGGCTGCTTTCCTCCATGCTCATCATTCCCAACTATCCCTATTATGTGGTACTGTTCTATTCCGCCCTTTCCCTGTTCTTTGTCTGCCTGACAGGCCGCGAAAACAAGGACATAGAGTTCTCATTAGTGTTACCCGTGCGCAAGAGTGATGCAGTCCGCGCCCGCATATGCTTCGCGGTAATCGTGCAGCTGGTGCAGCTTATAATTGCCGTACCCTTTGCGGCACTGCGTCAAAGCTTCCCTATGGGCGGCAATCAGGTGGGTATGGACGCAAACATTGCCTTTTTCGGGCTGGCGCTGCTGCTTCTGGGCTTATTCAATTTTCAGTTCTTTACAGGCTACTACCGCGCACCTGAAAAGGTCGGAAAGACATTCGCCCTCAGCGGTGTGCTGTTTTTCGCTGCTATCGCCGTGCTTGAAACGCTGACTCACGTTCTGCCCTTTTTCCGCCTGAGGCTGGACACCCCTGACCCACATTTCCTCACTGAAAAGCTGATAGTTCTGTTCATAGGCGCGGCGCTGTACACACTGCTAACCCTAATCGCCTGCCGCATCTCGGTAAAGCGTTTTGAGGGATTGGATATGTAAAAACTCGGAGCAACTGCTCCGAGTTTTTCAGTTCGTCAAAAAGTGTATTAGGTACAAAATGTTTCACCGCTGCGGCGCATTCAACCGGGGGATTCTTCGGGCTGCGCCCTCTGAATGACATATAGTCTTTATGCTTCGTTTTAAATGACCTCTTAACTTTATAAATTGGTGTCATTGCGAGGCCGCAGGCCGTGGCAATCCCATAAACGGTTGCTCCAAACCATAGTTTTTATTCCTTATACTTCACCACATATTCCGTCACGTCGCCGGTGACGAGCTCGCCGTGCTGATTGCGTATCTCAATGGTTATCTCCGCGATGCCGTTATGGGCGTTTCGGCGGGTTATATTGCTTATCCGCGCCGTGCCGTGGAGGGTATCGCCCGCGAACACAGGCTTGAACCATTCTATCTTCGTGGACTTGCCCGCAATAAGAGCGTCGCCGAAAAGGTCTACCCTTACAAACTGCGCCCACACGGACATAAAGGTCATTACTCCCGGCGCTACAAGCTGCCCGAAGCGGGTCGTCTTTGCGTATTCCTCGTCGCTATGGAGAGGCAGCGGGTCATATATCCGCGCAAAATCCAGCATGCGCTCCTTTGTTATGGTCACAGGCACAAGCTCTATCTCCATACCGATTTTCAGTTCATCAAGATACATGGTACATCTCTTTTCTTTTATAGTGTACCCTATAATATCACTTCTTTTGACTAAAGTAAAGCAGTGCCGCAAAATTCTACACCAGCCCGAACAGCACAAGTATCAGCCCATACACCACACTGGCGGTAAGTCCGAACACGATAACCGGTCCTGCAATGACGAACATTTTCGCCGCCATGCCGCTGACAAAGCCCTCTGCCTTATATTCCAGAGCAGGCGAAACCACGGCGTTGGCAAAGCCCGTAATAGGTACCAGCGTACCCGCGCCCACAAAGCGTGCAATACGGTCATATATCCCCAAGCCCGTGAGCAGCGCGCCGCAGAACACAAGCGTTACACAGGTTGCACTGGCGGCGCTTTCCTTATCAAGTCCCGCCGCCGTCCAGCCGTTTATTACAGCCTGCCCTATAACGCAGATTATGCCGCCCACAAGAAAGGCCTTAAGCATATCCGGCAGCAGCGGCGAATCGGGCGACTTCTCCTTTACGTACTTTCCGTAATCCTTATTGGTCATCTTCTTCATAATATAACAACCTCCTGCGGGTATTTTTCCAGCAGGAGGTCGGTTTATTCCTTATTTATCGAGGGAAATATTGTTTACGCCGTTTTCCTCAAATTCTTCAATGTACTCGTCAATGCGCTCGGTGAGCTCCGCCATATTCTCCGCGCTTATGGGCTCAAAATTCATATCGCGGCGGGCAAGCTCCTCGGCAAGGATCTCGTAAAACACGGTGTCCTCATAGTCCATGATGGCCTCATGTATGCCGCCCTCGGAAAATTCGCCGCTGGGCAGAATCTCGCCGTTGACCAGCTCTATAAGGGAAAACATTCCGTTTTTCAGGCAGTGGGCAAAAATCTTGGACTCAAGATCGTCATAGTCCTTTATTCTGTCGTCACCGCGAATGGAATTAAGTATCCAGTTGCCGATGTAAACCATATCAAGCAGACGTCGGAATTCCTTATCTGTCAGTTCTATGTTCATAACCGCACCTCCCGTGACCAATGCTGTATATGTGAACACATTATACACTACTTCAATTAAAAATACCATATGAATTTTAAGGTATAAACCTTGTAATTTTTCCCCGATTATTATATTATACTATATTAGATTAATATGCCCCGCAGAAAGGAGGCGGCTCTATGGACAACAGACCGATCGGCGTATTCGATTCCGGCCTTGGCGGACTTACTGCCATGCGAAAGCTGGTTGAGGCCATGCCCAACGAAGATCTCATCTACCTTGGCGACACGGGCCGCGTTCCCTATGGCGGCCGCTCAAGAGATACTATTATAAAATATGCGCGGCAGGACATAGAGTTCCTGCTCAGCCACAATATCAAGGCAATTGCCGTTGCCTGCGGCACGGTAAGCACCGTTGCGCTGGAGCAGGTTGCCAAAGAGTATGACACTCCCATTTTCGGCGTTGTCGAGCCCGCCGCATGGAAGGCCGCGCGCCTTACCAAATCGGGGCGCATCGGCATAATCGGCACGGTAAACTCCGTTGCCAGCGGCGCTTATGACAGAGCCATTCAGGGCTTCCGCCCCGGTAGCGAGACCTTTTCCAAAGCCTGTCCCCTCTTCGTTCCCCTTGTTGAGAACGGACGCATTCACAGAGGCGACAAGGTCATCGAGCCGGTGGTTGAGGAGTATCTCAGTGGTCTGCGTGATAAGAACATCGACACGCTTATCCTCGGCTGCACCCACTATCCCCTGCTCAGCGAGGTCATCGGCGACTTTATGGGCCCCGATGTGAATTTGGTCAGCCCCGGTGCGGAAACTGCCGAGTATCTAATAAAGAAGCTTAAGCAGGCCGACGCTCTTGCCGATTCCGACAGGCAGGGCAGCCACAGATATTACGTCACCGACAGCGCTGAAATTTTCCGACGACAGGCTTCCCTCTTCATGGACAGCGACATCAGCGGCGAAGTCAGCGAAACCGAACTATTGTAAAGGCGGGTGACAGCATGAAAAAAGTTATGATTTCCATCACAAGCAATCAGGAAGTCGGCGGCGAAGTGAGCACCGTCGAGCTTATGACAGAGGGCGAATATGAATTCAGCCCCGAAAAAGCCGAGCTCATATATCAGGAAAGCAGTATCACCGGCATGGACGGCACTACCACCACCTTCACCGTAGAGCCGGATACCGTTATCCTCACCCGCGTGGGCAGCGTAACCAGCCAAATGCTTTTCCGCCGCAGCGAGAAGCACATGTTCCTCTATCAGACACCCTACGGCACCGCCACCATGGGCATTTACACCCGCCGACTTGATGCGGATATTGACGAGGGCCGTGGACACGTTGAGATAGAGTACGCGCTGGACGTGGACAACGTCAACATTGGAATTAACGAATCCATTATAGATTTCAAAGAGATTTGACCGAAAGGAAGATATATAAAATGGCTAACATGATAGAGGCTGCAAAGCTTCAGATAGATTCTCTGGTACGCGGTGCATACGCTGCCGCTGCCGCAAAGGGTGAGCTGCCCGAGGGCGTAGACCTCACCGGCGTTATCGAAATTCCCAAGGACGCAAAGCTGGGCGACTACGCCTGCTCCTATGCCATGGCCGCCGCAAAGGCAATGCGCATGGCTCCCCGCAAGATCGCAGAGGCACTCATGGCAAACATGAACCTTGAGGGCAGCTACTTCTCATCCGTTGAGGTAGCCGGCGCCGGCTTCATCAATTTCCGTCTTGCCGACAGCTGGTACGCAGCAGTTCTCGAGACCATCGAGGCTGACGGCGCAAACTACGGCAGCGTTACCGTAGGTAAGGGCGAAAAGGTAATGGTAGAGTTCGTTTCCGCCAACCCCACCGGTCCCATGCACATGGGTAATGCCCGCGGCGGTGTTCTCGGTGACTCCCTGGCTGAAGTTTTCCACCGCGCAGGCTATGACATCTGGCGCGAGTTCTATGTAAACGACGCTGGCAACCAGATCAACAAGTTCGCCCAGTCCATCGACGCACGTTATCAGCAGCTTATTCTCGGTGAGGATAAGGTTGAGTTCCCCGAGGACGGCTATCACGGCGACGATATCAAGGCTATTGCAGCCGCATTCCACGAGGCTCACGGCGACAAGTATCTGAATGCAGACCTTGAGGAGCGTTATGAGGCCATGTCCCGCTTCGGTCTTGACATCAACATTCCCAAGATGAAGTCCGACCTGAAGAAGTATCACATCGAATATGACGAGTGGTTCTTTGAGTCCTCCCTCCACGACAGCGGCTACGTTGCCGAGACTGTGGACATGCTGGGCAAAAAGGGCTGGACTTATGAAAAGGATGGCGCACTGTGGCTCAAGACCGCTGATCTGCTCCGTCAGAAGGCTATGAACGAGGGTAAGACCAAGGAGCAGGCGGACAAGCTGGATCTTAAGGACGACGTTCTCCGCCGCGCCAACGGCTTCTACACCTACTTTGCCGCCGACATCGCCTACCACCGCAACAAGTTTGAGAAGCGCGGCTTCGACAAGGTCATCAACATTTGGGGCGCAGACCACCACGGTCACGTCGCTCGCATGCAGGCAGCTCTCGACGGTCTCGGTCTCGACGGCTCTCACCGCCTTGTCGTTGTTCTCATGCAGCTTGTAAATCTGCTGCAGGACGGTAAGCCCGTGCGTATGTCCAAGCGTACCGGCAAGACCATTGCCCTTGCCGACCTGCTGGACGAGATAAGCGTTGACGCAGCCCGTTATTTCTTCAACGCAAAGCCCGACACCCACCTTGACTTCGACCTTGGTCTTGCAGTTCGCGAGGACAGCGAGAATCCCGTTTACTACATTCAGTACGCTCACGCACGCATCTGCAGCCTCGTTGCCGCTCTTACTGCCGAGGGCAACGCTGTAGTTTCCGCTAAGGACGTTGACGTAAGCAAGCTCGCCGGCGAGAATGAACATGAGCTCATCAAGCAGCTCTCCCTCCTCCCCGAGGAAATTCGCCTCGCCGCCCGCGACTACGATCCTTCCCGCATCAACCGTTATCTGGTTGAGCTGGCCTCCCGCTTCCACCGCTTCTACAACTCCGAGCGCATCAAGGGCGCAGAGCCGGAAGTTCTTTCCGCCCGCCTGAAGCTGGCCGACAGCGTACGCAGCGTTATCGCCGCCGCTCTTGGCATTCTCGGCGTCACCGCCCCCGAAAAGATGTAATTTTAAGCCGCAGATATCGTGGGATATCTGCGGCTTTTTATACTGCCAAGAAACTACTGTGCGCAGTTAGGCCGGCGCTGGAGATGTCGAGCCCAATAGGAAAGGGGCTCGACAGAACTGACGGGTTATGTCAGCCCTGCCACGTCGCTCCGCTCCTCGCAATGACAAGTGAGTAGTGCTATGCAAACAAGAACAAGAGCATAATCTAAAGATTTGTCATTACGACTCGCTAAGAGCCGCCTTCGGCGGTTGCTCCCATGCACTCGGCCTGCGGGCCTCGTCTGAGCCCCGCCGTAGGCGGGAGCGTGAGCATCTCCGGCGTAACAGCCAGATAGGCATTTACGTCTAAAGAAATTCTTTAACAAGCTGCAAAATCATCAACAAATGCCGTCTTTTGAGCCCTTAAAAATTGTGCAAAATATTTTTCTTCCAACTCTTGACAAGCGGGTTTTATTCAAGTATAATGCCTGTGCTTTAAGTCGAATTTGGTAAAAAACACCACTATTTTGTGGTTTTAGGAGGAAAATATGAAATCTACCGGCATCGTAAGACAGATGGACAGCCTCGGCAGAATCGTACTGCCCATCGAGCTTCGCAGAACTCTGGACATCGCCCAGAAGGACTCCCTCGAGATCTATGTTGACGAGTCCTCTATCATCCTCAAGAAGTATCAGCCTTCCTGCGTTTTCTGCAACAATGCAAAGGACGTTATCAACTACAAGGGCAAGAACATCTGCAAGTCCTGCCTGGATGAGCTGAAGGCTCAGGATTGATATATAAGCAAAACGCTCCGGTTTGACCGGAGCTCATAAAGTCACAAAAGCCAAGCTGCATTTTGCAGCTTGGCTTTTTTCGTTGTTCAATGAATTGGAATTTGTTTATTTCAACCCACACATCGAATAGATTTCTTCAATACACGGAGTTTTGTATTCGATGTATTTATTTATATCGCCCGGAAACAACTCGGCTGCCTTTTCTTTTACTACACTGTATTTCAGAACGGCTTCGGGGTTGCGGCGGAGAAAATCCCTGAATGTAATGTGACGGTGTAATTCATCGGAATACTGCGGACACACATACAAATGATGCAGCATCAAATGAGGCTTGTTCAAATATTTGAATGCCTCTCTATCCTTGATACCAAGGTCGCCCTCATGAATATATCCGCTCGCTCCGAGCTTTCTGACAATCTCATCAAACACCGAATAATCCTTGATAATCACATCAATATCAATACAGGGTTTGGCAGACAGACCTATTACCGATGTACTCCCAACGTGTTCTATGCCGAGAATCATATCACCGATTACGGATTCTATTTCGTTCTTTATTTTTTCAAAAGCAGATTTCCATGCTTCATCATAGGGTACAACTGCAACTCTTTTGGTTTCCAACCGCGGTTCTCTCCAAATTCAAGTTAGTTTAACGGATTTCTTGCTATCAGAATTTTGTTTTATTTCTTATTCTTTTCTGCCCAGCTTCTTTCACGCTCGGCGCGCCAAAGCTCGATGGCGCTGAGAATCAGCTCAACGCTGCCCTCGGCTCCGAATACACCGCTGTCAACGGCAAGGTTGAAGTACTTGGTGTTGCCCCATTCGCGGCCGGTGAAGTTCTCGTAATGGCGGGCACGGGCGGCGTCGGTTTTCTCTATCTCGCTCTTTGCCTTGGCAAGGCTTACACCGTGGCGCTTGGCGATATTTTCGGTTCTGTAGTCAGGATGAGCATGAATGAAAATACGGAAGCTGTTGGGATCGTTATAAAGTATGTAGTCGGAGCAGCGACCTACGATGACGCAGGACTCGCTTTCCGCAGCAATGCGGCGGATGATCTTGGTCTGCGCGGCGAACAGCATTTCCATGGGCGACAGCGCCTCGTTATACATGGCATAGCTGGCGGTGAGGAAATCGTATACAATGCCGCGGCTCATTTCCTGCTCGTGAGCCTCTATAAAGCTCTCGCTGAGACCGCTTTCCTCGGCCTCCATCTTCACAAGCTGCTTATCGTAGAACTCAACACCCAGCTTCTTGGCAAGGAGCTGACCGATAGCATAGCCGTCGGAGCCGAACTCGCGGGAAATGGAGATAATAAGCTTGGGCTTGCCGCTGCTGTCCACAGCATAGCCGGCAGCGCTGATAATGCGCTCCAGCTTGTTCTCACGCTCAACAAAGCTAAGCAGCCAGGGCTGGCAGACGCGCATCATGCGCTTCATTACGAAGCCCACGGTCAGCGCGGAAATAACGGTACCCTCGCGCACACCCACAAGACCGTGGAAGTATATCAGCGATACGATAACGGAGCAGCCGACCATGCAGCAGTCAGTTATCATCTTACAGGTGGCAACAGGCTTGCCCAGCTTCTTGGAAACTGCCATAGAAAGACCCTCGCCGGGGGTAGGCAGTATATTGGGGGCAAGGTAGAGCATTACACCGAAGGCCACCAGCGGAATGCTCACAAAGAGGAACACAAGGCGCATCAGGTAATGGTTGGGGGCGGGCAGGAACGCAAAAAGGTGGGTAGCCAGCGTTACCAGCGAGCCGAAGAAGAAGGACGCAACCAACTGCAGCAGCATCTGCGGCTTGAAATCGCGGCGCAGAATAATCACCTCTACTAAAATGTAGAGGCAGTATGTGGCAGTGGTGCACACACCCATTTCCAACCCGCTAATTTGGCTGGTTACGTTTGCAAGGCAGGTGACGGGGCTTACACCCAGCGCCGATTTAACAGAGAACACCACGCCGATTGCCATTATGAACAGGCCGATGCAGTAGATAAGTCCGCGCTTAGCCCATGTAAGAAGCGAAGTTTTTTGCATGGAAACATTCCTTTCCATAGTAATATGTTAAGTCTATAACTTTTTTTCGATAAAGTCAATGTTCGGAATATTCCGCCGTTATATGGAAATGCTACCTTTACAATACTCGAAAGGACGCGAAACAATGTTCAGTATTTCCATACGCAAAAGAATTCTCACTCTGCTGCTTTGCGTCGCGCTGGCGCTTTCCTTTACCGGCTGCCGCAGCAGCAATACCGTTACCCCCACCGCCACACCCACTGCAACGCCAACAGCGTCGCCCACTGCAGTTCCCGAGGCTACCGCGCCGGTTTCTACGGCTCACGAGCCAATTACCGAAGAACTTATTGCCATTCTTGAGGGCAACCCCGCAGTAAAAGAGCTGCTGCAAAAATCCATCGATGCAGCCAAGGCAATAAATCCCAATAAGGTCACAAATCCCGCCCAGACTCTTGAGGAATACTACGCCTATGTGGACTGGGCAGCCAAGGCGATGCCGTGGAACATTTCCAAAAACGTGGACTCCGACAGTCTTTACACCAAAATTGACCAGAGTCTGAATTATTTTTACTTCATAAACGACCAGCCCCTCGAAGAGCTTGACGGTCAGGGTCTATACAACAATTCTCTGCAATATGCCGAACCATACCGCAGCTGGCTTATCAAGTTCACCCGTCAGTGGGGCGAATACCTTTCCACCCCCGATTCATGGAACGAGGAATACTATCAGCTTTTCAAAAGTGATCCCAGTTTCGGACTGCAGGAGGATTGGTATGAGTCACCCGACAACTGGAATTCCTTCAACGAATTTTTCTCCCGCTACCTTGCCGATCCTTCCCAGCGTCCCATAAGCGCGCCGGAGGATAATTCCGTTCTTACCTCACCCGCTGACTCCACACCGCAGGGTGTTTGGCAGATCGATGAGGATTCCATGATTGTGCAGCAGGATGGTGTAAGCATAAAGTCGCAGGATTTCAACTCCGTTGCCGAGCTGCTCGGCCCAAACAGTTCCTTCCGCGACCAATTTGCAGGTGGTGTACTGACGCACACCTTCCTTGACGTTCACGATTATCATCGCTACCACTTCCCTGTGAGCGGTACGATTCTCGAGGTAAATCTAATTCCTCAGGACGATGCTGTCGGCGGTTGGGTAACCTGGGACGCGGAAAAGGAGCTTTATAAGCTCACCGCCGATGTCCCCGGCTGGCAGATGATTGAGACCCGCGGCTGCGTTATTGTGGAGACTGACGAATACGGTCTTGTGGCGCTGCTGCCCGTGGGTATGTCGCAGGTGTCCTCCGTGAATTTTGAGGACAGTGTCCACGTGGGCGCCGAGGTGAAGAAGGGCGATATGCTGGGCTACTTCCTTTTCGGCGGCTCCGACTTTATCATGATTTTCCAGCATCAGGCGGGCTTTGAGCTTACGGCTCCCCATGAGCGTGAAAGCGATGATTATGCCCACCTGCTAATGGGCGAAGAATACGGCCGCTTCTCCGGTACTCCGGCAGAAAAGGCCGCATAAATAGTAAACGGGTGCAGCAAGTTGCACCCGTTATTTTATATTCCCAGCTCTAGTACCCTATCCACCAGATACGGCTGTATTTGCGGATAAGACCACGCTTCGGGCAGCGTTTCCATCAGCTCAATGCGTTCAATCTCCAGCTCCGGCAGAGAACCGAAGCTTTCGATTTCCGCAAAATAGAACATTCCGCAGGTCACTGTTCCTTCGTCATCCACCGCGTAAGGCCCAATCTTCTGCAGGGTGAATTTTCCCGCGCCGGTTTCTTCCCACAGTTCCCGCCTTGCGGTTTGTTCTATCTCTTCCCCCGGTTCTCGATGTCCGCCCGGGCATTCGTATGTATCGCGCTCACGATGCTTGCAGAAAACCCATTTGCTGCCGCTGCGTGCCACAATTACCGCAAATTTCAGTTTTTCGTCCGGAACGCTTTCCGGAAATGTAACTTTCAGCATATTGCCCTCACTTTACCGCTCTTGTCGCCCAAAATGACGGAATATTCAGCTCATGCAGCCGTCCGGCACCGTTGGTGTCCTCATACACCGCGGTAAGCGTGAAACCCGCCAGCAGCTGACCGTTTATCTGCTCCTCGATTGTGTGAGAAAACTGCACACCGTCGTCATTTTTCTGCAGCTCCTCATAAAGCTCCGGCTTGCTGATTGGGTCAAAAGGCAGTGCATTTTTCACCATCAGCTCGTCGTCATCAAAAATAAAGTTTATGCCGTTATCCAGTCCGGCAAGCAGTATACCGCCCTTTTTCAGCACACGGTAGCATTCCCGCCAAATGGGGAGCACTTCCCGTACATAGCAATTGGACACAGGGTGGAATATAAGGTCAAAACTCTCGTCTGCAAAGGGCAGCGGCTTTGTCATATCCGCGCGCACTATCTCAATGTTGTAGCCTTCGCGCTCCGCTACAATGCGTTCGCTTTCCAGCTGCTTTTCGGAGTAGTCCAGCACCGTGCATTCTGCGCCAAGCGCTGCGAATATTGGCATCTGCTGTCCGCCTCCCGAGGCCAAGCCAAGCACCTTTGCGCCCTTCATTTCGCAGAACCATTCCTTGGGCACCGGCTTTGTGGGTGTCAGCAGCACAGCCCATTCGCCCTGCAGCGCTTTCGCGTAAGTTTCGTGATCTATGGGCTTTCCCCATTCCCAGCCGTCCTCTACCCAGCGGTCGATGGTAGCCGAGTTAATATCAGTGTAATTATCTTTCATGGTAAATTATCTCCTTACCAAGACTCTTCGCCAAGGCTATTTCATTTCTTACCGATTCGCCTATATATCCGCCAATATTGACTACATATATACCGTCGGACATCTCTATCTTTC
>JAFXFT010000053.1 GCA_017513385.1 Oscillospiraceae bacterium
AATGCGTTCGGGTCTGCCCTCCACGGCCGAGGCCGCGGTGCTGAGCAGGGGCAGCAGCATGGCAAACACCAGAAGCATTGAGATAAGTTTCTTTTTCACGTGTTTTTCACCTTCCTTCAAAGCGCGTGCGGGCGGTTGGCGGTCAAGCCAACCGCCCGCTTGGGATGGGGGGTACGGATATGAAAGAATGGAGGTTTAATAGCTGAGATTTTCCACCATGTCGGAGAAGCCGACCTCATGCTCGTAGCCGCCGTAGCACTTGGAGGAGGCGTATACTCCGTCCTTTTCAAGGAAGCTGTAATAGTCGCCGGAATAGTCCTCGTACTCGCTGGTGAGTGTCCAGCCCTCGTTGACAAGCTGCTGAGTATAGGCCTTTGCGGCCTCGTGATCCGCGCCGTAGTAGGTCAGCCATGTCCACCAGGACTGCTCGGTGGAGTCCGGGAAGGCGTCGTTGGTGTTCAGGGGGAAGTCGAACCCGCCCATTTCATCGGTGGTGTAGTTATAGCTTTCTATATAGAAGTAGCTCATTACATCGTAGCTGACAGCGCCGGTCTGAGGAAGGGGAGTTCCCGCGAAGGTTTTGGGACGCTCATGGAGACTGTCGGTGGCATATACGGTAGCGTGACCGTCGAAGGCTCCGTCATCATCGTCGTTGGTGTTGAAGAATATGTAAACGTACCAGCCGTCGGTGCTGAAATGGAACTCTATCCATGTGTCCTCCTCAAGGCTGTCGGAGGTGCCTCCGCTGAAGCCATTGGCCTTCAGCGCGTCAACGTAGCTGAGAAGCTGGTCATTGGTGGCGTAGAAGCTGACGTTGTAGGAGCGGTATTCCTCGTGGGAGTTATAATGAATGAGACCCACGGAGTAATCGCTCTGTAAATCATCGTGCTTATAGTCCTTTATGGAGGTCTGGGAGGGCTTCATGCCCTCTATGGGGCCGGGGAGACAGTCGGGGAGCGCGTCCTCGTCCCAGACGTCGTAGATATACATATTATAATTGTTTTCGCTCCAGCCCTCGGGCTTGAGCGCCTCGAGAATTTCAAGCGCGTTCTCTAAGTCCTCCAGATCCTTGTCGGAAAGGCCGATGTCCTCATCGGGAGTGGCTGCGGGGGTTTTGTCATTCGCCGGGGGCTGCTCATCGTCACCGCCGCCAAGAGGGCAGGCGGCAAAGCTGAGCGTCATTAGCAGTGCAAGGGCGATGATAAGTAATTTTTTCATTGTCGTGTCCTCCATTTCGTGAGCCTGTATTTTATGTTGTTTTATCGTGTCAGCCGAGGTTTTCGACCATACGGACGGCGATGAGGAGCGCCTGCTCGCGGGTGGCCTGAGCGTAGCCGATGGCCTCCTCGGCGGAGGTGGTGGCGCGGGGAGCGAACTTGTTGTCGCCAACGCCGTCGAGAATGCTCTGGGATTTCATAAAGTATACGCTGTCCTTTGCCCAGCCGGAGATCTTATCGTCGTCGGCAAAGGGCTCGGGCATGGTGTAGCTGAGAGTGAAGTCGCCGTCTGTTGCCAGCGTCCAGCCCTCCATGGTCACCTTCTTGTAAACGCGGGTGAGCATGGTGGCGGCCTGTTCGCGGTTGAGGAGGGTGTCGGGTGCGAACTTATCGGCGGCAACGCCGTCGGTGATGCCCACGTTGTAGGCCTTCAGCACCTCCGCGTCCGTGGTATCGGTGAAGGGGTTTTCCGCAGCGGGAACGGCTGCGGTCTGCGCCAGCGCCTCATAGACCTTTACCGCAACGGCGGCAAACTCGGCACGGGTAATGTCGGCGGTGAGGTCTGCGCCGTCAAGGCAGTCGGGAATCAGACCCATTGCGTCCGCTTTCTCCAATTCCTCGTTTGCCCACTCGCTTCCGGATGCGGGAACCTTTGCGTTCAGACCGGCGACAGCGTCAATGTCCGCGCCGGGCCAACTGCTGCTCTGTCCCTCAATATCCGTAATGCGAACATATTTGTACTTTCCATCTGCCGGTACTTTTCCATTCATGTCAACGCCGCACAGAGAGCCTTCGGCAGTTCCTACTTCAATCCAAGTTACCAAGTCTGTGCTGACTTCCACCTTTGTAGCTTCTACATGTCCACCGATTTCAAACACATAGATGTCAATGCCTTCTCCGTCAGTAATGAAAATATCAAACTCTAATGTTATAGATCCATATGCGCCCAAACAAAGATAATTTTCATCGGTGCTGGCATTATAATCGGGCGCTCCCAAAATATCCTCGGGATTCATTGCTCTTTCGTCGCTCGTCCAAGGATATCCGGCTGTAAAATCAACCACTTTTGTTGCACAAGATTTGGCTCCGCCGGGAATCGTGATCTGATTTCCCCTGTTATCGGTATAGATAACATCCTCCATATCTTCCGCCGCCAAAGCCGTCATAGGCAGCAAGGACAGGCACATCACGAGCGCCAAAAGGAAAGATAAAGTGCGTTTTTTCATAAACTTAAACCTCCGTTTCGTAATACTTGTATTTTACTTTAACGCCCGAAAAGGTCTTTGAAACTTGCTTTCTTTTTCGGCTCAGGCTTCACATAGTCAAAGCCGCCGTAAGGCTCTCTGCGGTAAAAACCGATGCAGGCGGTATCGGGATCGCCGTCAAAGCAGTGCTCGGTATCCGCATTGTAAACAACGCCGTCGATGCGCTTGAAAAGCTGCTCGATGCTCGGATACTGACCTGCCTGACGGAAGCCGCCTTGCAGGAGTATCTGCCGATATTCCTCAACAGCTCGGTGCGCCGCAGACGGGTTACCATTGAATGTAGCGCTGAACATAAAGCCGTTTTCTCCGTAGTCCTCGATGTAGAGTTCCGTACCGCCGCAGCTCCATTTCGGGTATTGCGGGAGCTTTTCGTCCCACTCACGCAGCACCGCAGCGTTGCGCTCAGCCTGCGCCTGTTCCTCTTGGATGGCGGCGGGCAGCTTCGCTCCACAGGAAGCGCAGAACTTTGTGCCTATGGCATTCTGTGCGCCGCAGCTTGTGCAGACAGCGCCCTCGGCAACCGTATGTTCGGGCAGTGCGCTTCCGCAGTCGGGGCAGAATTTCTTGTCCGCCGATGTGGCTTTGTTGCAGTTCGGGCAGACCTTTATATTCATCGCCGCCTCG
>JAFXFT010000054.1 GCA_017513385.1 Oscillospiraceae bacterium
AAGCCAAGCAGGTAGTAAACAACGGAACCGCCGAGAATACTCCAAAGGATAGCTCCCTTAACGCCCTTCTTGGAGAGAATGGCGATAGAAATGAGGGCGGCTACGGTAACCAGCATGGGCATGATACTGCCCCATGTGGCAGAGCCCAGCAGATTGAAGGAGGCGAGGGTTACGCCTGTGGAGGCATCGGGAATGACGAGACCTGCGTTCTGGAACCCGAGGAAAGCGATAAAGAGACCGATACCGGCGGGGATAGCAGCCTTAACAGCCTTGGGAATAGCCTCAAAGATAAGGCGGCGCAGACCGGTAACGGTAAGAAGAACAAAAATCAAACCGTCTGCAAGAACGAAAAGCAGCGCGTTGGCGTAGCTGAAGCCAAGACCGAAGCAGACTGTATAGACGAAGAATGCGTTCAGACCCATGCCGGGAGCCTGAGCTAGGGGGAGATTGGCAAGCAGACCGATCAGCAGGGTGCCGACAACGGCGGAAATTGCGGTTGATATGTATATGGCGCCGAAGGAAACGGTGCCGAGGTCGGAGAACATGCCGGGGTTTACCATGAGAATGTACGCCATTGCCATAAAGGTGGTAACGCCGGCGATGATCTCTGTCTTTTTGTTGGTGCCGCGTTCAGAGAGCCTAAAGAATTTTTCCAAAAGATATTCCTCCTCAGTGAATTATTAACACGATGTTAATTTTACTTCTGAAGACTCCAAAAGTCAACAAAACCGACATAATTAGAATTTGCGAAAAACTAATGATTTTGCAAAAAACGCAAAATTTGAATAATGTTATTGATTTTTGTGCAGTTAGCATTGTTTTTGCGCAAAATATAGTTAATGTTTTTTGCAATGAATTTAAATAAAAATCTTGCAGGGAGCGAAAAGATGCTATATAATTGCTCTGTTATAGAGGTAATTATTGTGCGAACGAAATGTTCGATTTACCGCAAGCGGCATTCAGCCGCTTATCCGACGGAGGAGATATATATGGAACGCAAAGTTGGTACAGTTTCCAGGGGTATCCGCGGCCCCATAATTCGCCAGGGCGATAATCTGGCAGACATCGTTGTAAACAGTGTTCTCGAAGCTGCCGAGTCTGAAGGGTTCGAAATGCGTGACAGAGATGTTATTGCTGTTACCGAGTCTGTTGTAGCAAGAGCTCAGGGTAACTACGCTTCTGTTGAAGCTATTGCCGAGGATGTGCGCAGCAAGTTCGGCGGCGGCACCATCGGTGTTATTATGCCCATTCTTTCCAGAAACCGTTTTGCCATCTGCCTGCGCGGCATAGCCGGCGGCGCTGACAAGGTTGTTCTCATGCTCAGCTTCCCCAGCGATGAGGTCGGCAATGAGATCGTTTCCTGGGATAAGCTGGACGAAGCGGGAATAGACCCCTATCGCGATGTCCTCACTCTCGAGCGCTATCGTGAGCTCTTCGGTGAGAACCGTCACCCCTTCACCGGCGTGGACTACGTTCAGTACTACAGCGATATCATCCGCGAGAGCGGTGCAGAAGTAGAGGTTATCCTTGCCAATGATCCTCGCGCCATCCTTAACTACACCAAGAAGGTGCTCACCTGCGATATCCATACCCGTCAGCGCAGCAAGCGCCTTCTGAACAAGGCAGGCGCTGAGGTCGTATACGGCCTTGACGATATCCTCACTCAGTCCGTAAAGGGCAGCGGTTATAATGAGCGGTTCGGTCTCCTTGGCTCCAATAAAGCAACTGAGGACTCCGTAAAGCTCTTCCCCCGTGATTGCAGCGCACTGGTGCATGAGATTCAGAGCAGCATTCTTGCCAAGACCGGTAAGCACATTGAGGTTATGGTCTACGGCGACGGCGCATTCAAGGATCCCGTGGGCAAGATTTGGGAACTGGCTGACCCCTGCGTAGGCGTTGCCTATACCGAGGGTCTGGACGGTACCCCCAACGAACTTAAGATAAAGTATCTTGCGGATAATGATTTTGCGGATCTCAGCGGCGATGCCCTGAAGGAAGCCATTTCTCAGCGTATCCGCGAAAAGAAGGATAATCTGGTCGGCGATATGGCATCTCAGGGTACCACTCCCCGCCGCCTCACCGACCTTATCGGCTCTCTGTGTGACCTGACCAGCGGTTCCGGTGATAAGGGAACACCCATCATCCACATTCAGGGCTATTTCGATAACTTCACCAACTGATAGCAACGGAGGTAATTATAATGTCTGGAAATATTCGTCCCGAAACTATGGAACGCATTACCACTCCCGCCCTTGCACAGGCTTTTATCGATGAACAGGTTGCCGCAGTCCGCGCTCAGGTAGGCGATAAGAAGGTTCTGCTGGCTCTGTCCGGCGGCGTTGACTCTTCCGTTGTTGCCGCTCTCCTTATCAAGGCCATCGGCAAGCAGCTGACCTGCGTTCATGTAAATCACGGTCTCATGCGTAAGGGTGAGAGCGAGCAGGTAATCGAGGTCTTCGGCAAGGAGCTGGACGCAAACCTCATTTACGTTGACGCTACCGACCGCTTCCTTGACCTCCTTGCAGGCGTAGCCGAGCCCGAGAAGAAGAGAAAGATCATCGGCGCTGAGTTCATCAAGGTCTTTGACGAGGAGTCCTCCAAGCTGGAAGGCATCGACTTCCTCGCTCAGGGCACCATTTATCCCGATATTCTCGAGTCCGACGGCGTAAAGGCTCACCACAATGTTGGCGGCCTGCCCGAGGAAATGAAGATGGAACTGGTTGAGCCCGTAAAGCTCCTTTATAAGGACGAGGTTCGTGTTGTTGGCGAAGCTCTCGGCCTGCCCCACAGCATGGTTTACCGTCAGCCCTTCCCCGGCCCCGGCCTGGGTGTCCGCTGCCTCGGTGCCATTACCCGCGACCGTCTCCACGCTCTGCGTGAGGCCGACGCCATCCTCCGCGAGGAGTTCGACAAGAACGGTCTGGCCGGCAAGGTGTGGCAGTACTTCGTTGCTATTCCCGATGTCAAGAGCGTCGGCGTGAGAGACGAGATGCGTTACGAGGGTTGGCCCGCCATCATCCGTGCAGTCAACACCACCGATGCTATGACTGCCACCATC
>JAFXFT010000055.1 GCA_017513385.1 Oscillospiraceae bacterium
CGCAAGGCTCAAGGCGAAGCTCACCCACTGCTCCCCGCCCTTGTTTCCAAGGCGAAGCCACAGCCTTCTGCCGATGGGCAGAGAGCAAAGGCAGGCAAGAATGAGCATGAATATTCCCTCGCCGTCAAGAAGGCGGTGAAACAGCACCGTGCCTGCAGTTACAGCGCCTGTTGCGGGAAGATGAATGTCTCTGAACATTGCGCCCAGCATAGCAAATCCCTCGCCGACATTTGCCGCGCGGAACATCACGAAGCCGAGGCAGACCACCAGCAGGGTGTAGATATGACCCAGCCACTTGGGAATGCGCCCCGTATTTATGACCCTAAGGTTCTCCAGTGCGGAGAACAGACCGTGCCACGCGCCCCAGATGATGAACGTCCAGTTTGCACCGTGCCACAGACCGCAAAGGGTGAACACTATGAATTTATTGACCGCCGCGCGCACTTTACCCTTGCGGTTGCCCCCGAGGGGGATATACAGGTAATCGCGGAACCAGCCCGAAAGGGATATATGCCAGCGCCGCCAGAATTCGGTGATTGAGGCGGAAACATAGGGATAATCGAAGTTCTCCGCCGTAGTGAAGCCGAATACGCGTCCCATGCCGA
This sequence comes from Oscillospiraceae bacterium, assembly GCA_017513385.1. Lineage (GTDB taxonomy): Bacteria > Bacillota > Clostridia > Oscillospirales > Oscillospiraceae > RGIG6375. The sequence goes on from JAFXFT010000055.1 coordinate 606, forward strand.
TAGCCATGTCGCTGTAGCCCGAGAAATCGAAATAAATCTGCAAAGTATAGGCTATTGCACCAAGCCATGCAAGGCGGGAATCCACATTGCCGAAGGCGAACACCGCGTCGGCAATATCGCCCATGGCGGCGGAAATGAGCAGCTTTTTGCCCATGCCGATAACGAATCTGCGCAGCCCCTGCGCCATATTCTCCGAACCGCATTCGCGCTTGTCAAGCTGAGGGGCAAAATCGGAAAAGCGGCTGATTGGGCCCGCCATAAGTTGGGGGAAGAAGGATATGTAAAGGAGCAGGCGGGGGAAATTTTTCGTACCCGCGCCGCTGTCGCGGTAGGTGTCGATAAGATAGGAAATGCTGCGGAATGTGAAGAAGGATATGCCCACGGGGGCAATGAGCCCCGCGCTTTCCCATGCAGAGCCGAAAAGGCTTGAAACACCCGCCAGCAGGAAGTCAAGGTACTTATACGCACCCAGAAAGGCAAGGTTCAGCACTACACCGATGATAACGATCCCCTTGCGAGCGCGGCTGCCCATAAGGCCAAGACCCAGTATATAATTCACCGCCGCCGAAGCCAGCAGCAGTATAAGACCGTTCAAACTGCCGAAGGAGTAGAACACAAGTCCGCAGACCAGCAGCAGGACGTTTCTCCCCTTAGTGCCGCGCACCGCTGCAAAAAGCAGCATGAGCACAGGCAGGAAGCAGAACAGATAAAATGCCGAATCGAAATTCACGGATTACCTCCAAGCCAAAGTTCATTAATCAATAACAACACTTGGTCAATTTAACATTATATATGTAATTTCGCCGCAATACAAGAAAAAAGTTGCACACAGGTATACAAAAGCCGCACCAGCCTGCCTTCTCCCTTGAGGAGAAGGTGTCGCGCAGCGACGGATGAGGGTCTGCCGAAGGCAGCCTTGCTCCATTATCAGCCCGTTCTTCCCCCCTTGCAAGTTTTCGCACTTATCGATATAATATATACAACATCAAAGACAAGGAAGCGATATTCCATGAAGATAAAAGTCACCCCCACCAAGGCCCGCAGAACCGCATCCCTCTGCCCCGAATGCCTCAAGCGAATTCCCGCCCGCCTTGTGCAGGAGGGCTCGGACTGGTATATGAAAAAAAGCTGCCCCGAGCACGGCAGCTTCAAAACCATCGTATGGCGCGGCTCTCCCGAGCTGCCCACATGGGGTAATTACAAGCCGCCCAAGGAGGAGTGGGAGGATATGCCCGACTGCCTCAATGACTGCGGCCTTTGCTCCAAGCACCTGCAGAGCACCTGCTGCGTGCTTATCGAGATAACCTCCCGCTGCAATCTCCACTGCCCCGTCTGCTTCGCGGAAAGCGGTGACTTTGAGCCCATGCGCGAGAAAACTCCCGATGAGCTTTACGAGGATTTCTGCCGCATGACAGCGGCCAACCGTAAGTTCATTCAGCTCTCGGGCGGCGAGCCTACCGTCCGCGACGACCTGCCCGAGATAATTGCAGCCGCCAAAAGAGCGGGTGCAAGCTCCATTCAGCTCAATTCCAACGGTCTGCGCCTTGCAGCCGAGCCCGAATTCACCAAAAAGCTGGCGGAGGCGGGACTGAACTTCGTATTCATGCAGTTTGACGGCGTTACCGATGAGCCCTACAAAAAGCTGCGCGGCCGTCCTCTTCTTGAGCAGAAGCTGGAGGCGATACGTGTCTGCGGCGAAGCGGGCTTGGGTGTAACGCTGGTTCCCACGGTAGTCCCCGGCGTAAATGACCACGAAATCGGCGCCATAGTGAAGCTGGCTATGGAAAAATCACCCGTGGTGCGCGGTGTTCACTTCCAGCCCGTCAGCTACTTCGGACGCTATCCCCAGCCTCCCAAGGACGAGGACAGAATCACCCTGCCCGAAATTCTGCAGGCAATAGAGCAGCAGACCGAGGGTCTTATCAAGGTCAGCGACATTGCGCCCTCCACCTGCGACCATCCCCGCTGCGGCTTCCACGGCGACTTCGTCATCATGCCCGACGGCATAACCGCCATAACCCCCAAGCAGCAGACCTCAGGCGATTGCTGCTGCTCCAAAACCGCAGAGCCCGACGCAGAAGCCCTGCGCAACCGCCGCTTCGTTGCCCGCCGCTGGACCCGCGACCTTGAGGCAGAGCAGTACACAGGCGACGCGGATAACTTCGACGGTCTGCTGGCGAGAATAAAATCCCACGGCTTCACCATCACGGGCATGGCATTTCAGGATGCGTGGAGCATCGACCTTGAGCGTCTGCGCCGCTGCAGCCTCCACGTTTACCGCGACGGACGCATTGTGCCTTTCTGCGCCAACTACATCAAGGGAGACTGAGCTATGGCCACAACCGAAAGATGTCTTGAATTACTGGAAAACAGCGGCATGCCCCAGCACGTCATCGACCACTGCAAGGCTGTGGCGGAGGTGTCGTATAAGCTGGCGCTGGCACTGAACGCAAAAGGGCTGAGCCTTGATGCCGAATTATGCCGCCGCGGCGGTCTGCTTCACGACATTCGCCGCACGGAGCATTTCCACTCTTTCCGAGGCGCGCTCTATCTGCTGGAGCTGGGCGGTCTGCGCCCCGAGGCGCTTATCGTAGGCTCTCATATGGGTGAATTCATCGATACCGACCGCATCGCGGAAAAAGAAGTAGTCTACATGGCAGACAAGATAACAAAGGGCACGGGACGAGTCAGCGTTGCTGAGCGCTACGCCCGCAGCATAGAAAAGTTCAAGGGCAGCGAGGAGGCCATGCAGGCCGCCTATGAGCGCCGCGACCAGTCATTGACGCTGGCAGCCCTTATGGAAAGCATTCTCGGCAAGCCTATCCACGAGTTTGACAAGTAAGGAGGAACTATGCAACTTCTTTTCAAGCAGAGATTTTTCTCATGGTTCGACAGCTATGACATATTCGACGAAAGCGGCACCCCCGTTTACACCGTAAGGGGCGAGCTGGCGTGGGGTCATCAGCTGCGCATTTATGACGCAGCAGGCAATGAGTTGGGTCTTGTAAAGCAGCGCATACTGTCCTTCATGCCCCGCTTCGAGCTTTATGTAAAAGACCAGTACCTCGGCTGCATCAGCCGCGAATTTACCCTCTTCCGCCCCCGATACAACATCGATTTCAACGGCTGGCAGATAGAGGGCAGCTGGATGGAGTGGGATTACTCCATCGTCGACTCCTATGGCGAAAGGATCGCCGACATTTCCAAGGAGCTCTGGAACTGGACGGATACCTACTCCCTCGAGATTTATAATCCGCAGAATGCCCTCTGCACCCTTATGCTGGTGCTTGCCATCGATGCGGAAAAATGCTCGCGGGATAATTGAGGGTATGCAGCGCATCAAACCCCACGTCATTCTATGGCACAGCCGAAATCTCTGCAGTTATTGGGGATTGGCAGTTATTCTGCTGCGGAGATTGCCACGTCGCTTTGCTCCTCGCAATGACAAGTCGGTAGTGCTGTGCAAAAAAGTACGACAATAAAGTCTAAATATTTGTCATTCCGAGCATCGCGAGGAATCCCCCTGTTGAATGGAATGCAGTAACAATAAAATGCAAAATCCAAAAAATATTCGTAGGGAATAGGCCTGCCTGTTCCGCATGTAACGTCACCGTCGGCAGTAAACCAGCAAACGGCAGGGGCACGCCCCTGCCCTACATTCACGAAACCAACTGAAATCAGCATCGTAGGGCGGGGGCGTGCCCCCGCCGCCAACAAACAGCAAAATCCCCCGCAGCAATCGCTGCGGGGGATTTCAGTGTGTCGAAAAAGTCCGTTTGATACTCGTGTTACAGCAAAATGCCTGTTCAGGATATGGCTTCTCCCTTGGGGAGACACCCCAGGGTGGTCTCTCTTGCCCCGGCGGGGCAATTCACCTCCAGCTGGCGGCGCAGCCGACTGATGAGGGGAATCCGCGCAGAGGATAAGAATCTGCTGCATTTGAGTACAGCAGAAAGCTGCCTTCGGCAGGCCCCTCATCCGCCCTTTCAGGGCACCTTCCCCCCGGAGGGTGGAAGGCTAACCATAATCGTAATCTCATCAAAACGAAATCGGGGAAGGCAATGCCTTCCCCGATTTCATTTTATCAGCACTTGGCGCTGTCAGCCTTGAAGGAAGCACACTCGGTGCTGTCGCAGCTGGTGGGCTTATTGGTGTTGCAGCAGCCTACGCTGATCTCGTTCTTGGTGCAGTAGTTCTGGCTCTGTGCGTGGTAAACGCAGTTGTCCACGGAACATCTGATGCTGGAGTTTACGTTATTGGTCATGTTATTCACGATAAAATCCTCCCTGAATTGATTTCGCTTATAGTCTGCGCACGAAAACGGATTTTATTCTTCCCTTTTGTTTTTCATGCCCCATTCGTATGGTTTTATCATATATTTGCATAGTTTTGACATCATTAAATATTCTAAACCGCTTGCCAAACAAAATAAAATGTTTATAATATATAATATAAAAGTATCGATTAAAGGTGGTTTCATCATTGGAATATGAAAACGCAGCCGGCCGCATATATGATATACAGGGATATGCGGTTCATGACGGCCCCGGTATCCGTACCACAGTTTACACCAAGGGCTGCCCCCTGAGCTGTCTTTGGTGCCACAGCCCCGAATCTCCGTCCTTTGAGTTCCAGATGGGCTATCTGCCCTTGAAGTGTCTTGGTGTGGATCTCTGCGAGAACACCTGCATCAAGGCCTGCGATCAGGGCGCCCTCTATGCCGGCGAGCCCGAGGAGGCAATGGACGGCAGCGGCCTTATAAGAAAGGTCCGCATCGACCGCAGCAAGTGCAACGAATGCCAGAAATGCGCCGAAGTGTGCATCAACAAGGCTCTTTATACCGCAGGCTGGGACACCGACGTTGACGAAGTCTATGAGCGCCTTATGAAGGACGTTCCCTTCTTCAAGAATGGCGGCGGCGTCACCATCAGCGGCGGCGAGGCAATGAGTCAGTTCCCCTTTACATACAATCTCGCCAAGCGCCTGAAGGACAGCGGTATCCATATCTGTCTGGACACCACCGGCTTTGCCAATACCGAGCAGTTCCGTCAGATAATCCCCTACGTTGACCTTTTCCTCTATGACCTCAAGCAGATGGATTCCGACATGCACAAGAAGCTTACCGGTGTTCCCAACGAGAAGATTCTCGAGAATGCCCGCTTTATCGCCGCAAACGGCGGCAAGCTGCAGGTTCGCTATCCCGTTATCCCCCGCCTGAATGACAGCGAGGAGAATATGCACGCCACCGCAAAGTTCTGCAAGGAGCTGGGCGATGCCGTAACGCTGGTTCAGCTTCTCCCCTATCATCATCTTGGCACCTCCAAGTATGAGCGCCTCGGCCGCAAGTACAAGATGCACCGCTGGTCTCCTCCCTCCGAGGAGTTCATGCAGAAAGCGCTGGAGATCTTCAAGAGCTACGATCTCCCCTGCCAGCTGCACTAAAGCTGCCGCCCGATCAAATCGGCGAGGAGCTCATTCCCCGCCGCCCAAAAACAGTCAAATAAACGCGATTACGCGAAAGGAGTAATAAAATGGATAAGTTTGAGCTTCCTATCTCCCCCCGTATGCAGGCTCTCAAGGACAGAAGAAAGCGCCAGAACAAGGATCTTCGTCTGAACTTTGAGCGCAACCGCATCATCACCGATTATTACAAGGAAAATCCCAAGGAATATCCCATCATGAAGCGCGCAGGCTTCCTCTACAACTGGCTGACCCAGCGCGAGATCAACATCGAAGATGAGGACATTTTCCTTGGCGACGCAGGCCCCCAGTGCCGCACCGTTCACTTCGACATTGAGCAGTGCAGCTACGCATGGATCAAGGGTTGCTTCGGCGACACCGACGAGCGCTTCAAGGCAGCATGGCAGCAGCCCGGCAGCGTTTGGGTTGACGATGCTGACCGTCAGTGGATCCTCGAGGCCGCTGAATTCTGGAAGGACAACGACATCGCAGCTACCGCTAAGGGTCTGTTCCCCCCCGAGTTCATCGCAGGCATGGGCCCCTACAAGAACTTCCTCAACGGTTCTTACCCCGGCCACTTCTGCCCCAACTATGAGCGCGCTGTAACCGTCGGCTTCGGCGAGTGCCGCAGAATCGCTCAGGAGAAGCTGGCTGCTATCCAGGCTCACACCACCCACGAGAACGTTCGCAGCGAGCTGTTCTATCATGCATACATCAAGGTTTGCGACGGTATGATCCTCATGAGCAAGCGCTACGCTGAGGGCTGCCGCAAGAAGGCTGAGACCACCGCTGACCCCGCCCGCAAGGCTGAGCTGCTGAAGATGGCTGACTCCTGCGAGTGGATCATCGAGAATCCCGCAAGAAACCTGTGGGAAGGTCTGCAGGTTATCCTGTTCTATCAGTACCTCCTCATCGCCGACGGTACTCACTGGGCAGACTCCCCCGGTCTCATCGACTCCTTCCTCGGACCTCTCGCCGAGAACGACATCGCCACCGGCGCTCTCACCCGCGAAGGTGCACAGGAACTCATCGATGCATGGCTGTACCACATGGGCGACCAGATCATTATGTTCCCCAAGCCCAACAACGATCAGCTCATCGCTGCTCACAAGGAAGGCAGAACCTTCTTCGACCTGCAGGGCGGCATGCAGAACATCGCAGCCGGCAGCTGCATCACCATCGGCGGCCAGAAGGCCGACGGCACCGGTGACTACAACATTGTTACCGAGATGGTTCTCCTCGCTTACTATCGCCTGCGCGTTGCTGAGCCCAGCATCGCCTTCCGTGTAAACGAGCACACTCCCGATCATCTGTGGGAGCTGGCTATCGCTACCTCCAAGCGTTCCGGCGGTATGCCTCAGTTCAACAACGACGATATGATCATCAAGGCTATGCTCGACAGAGGCGTGCCTCTGGAAGACGCTCGCCGCTACGCCGTATTCGGATGCGTTGAGCCCGCTATCAGCGGCAAGGAATGGTCCATGGCTGCCAACTGCGGCGGCTTCGGCACCGGCGCAAGCCTTGTAAACATTCTCCAGTACATCATCCACGGCAACGTCAACCCCATGGACGGTTCTACCGGCAAGCTGCCCTGCAAGAAGCTCTATGAGTACGAGAGCTTTGAAGAGCTGCAGGCCGAGATGGAGCGCCAGATGAAGTTCTACATCGACAACGTTACCCGCATGTACCACTTCGCCGCAATGGTATTCAACCATGAGTGGCCCATCCTCTCCGCTTCCATGATGACCGAGGGCTGCCTCGAAAAGGGCATGGACGTAAGCTGGGGCGGCGCCACCTACAACGGCATGGGCTCCATGTTCAACGGCATCGGTACCACCGCCGACAGCCTTTCCGCCATCAAGTACATGTGCTTCGACAAGAAGATCGTTACCACCAAGGAGCTCTATGATGCTCTGCAGGCAAACTGGGAAGGCCATGAGCTGCTCCGCCGCCGCATCATCAACGAGGTTCCCTTCTACGGCAACGACGACGACACCGCCGATGATATCATGAGATGGTTCACCAACTTCTGGACCGACGCCTTCAACAACTCCCCCGGCGTAAACGGCGGTACTCAGAACTGCGGCGCTCTCGACCTTTACAACGTCGGCGCAGGTCTGCGCACCTGGGCAACTCCCGACGGCCGTAAGACCGGCGATCCTCTGTCCCTGTCCAGTGATCCCAGACCCGACTCCGTAAGAAACGGCCCCCTCGCCTACGTTAAGAGCGTTGCCAAGATGCCTTGGCGCAAGCTCCGCTGCGGCGGCGCCATCAACGTCCGTCTGGACGGCAACTCCGTAAAGAGCGCAGAAGCAACTGCTAAGATCCGCGACCTCATCAACACCTACTTTGATCTGGGCGGCATTCAGGTTCACTTCACCGTTGCTGACACCGCAGTTATGCGCGCAGCACAGAAGAACCCCGAGGATTATCAGGACCTCATCGTCCGCATCGCCGGCTTCTCCGCATACTTCACTCATATGTCCTTCACCGATCAGGAAGGCTACATCCAGAGACTGGAGCTTGGCGTATAATTTACCCCATACACACAGGGAGCCTGCGGGAAACCGCAGGCTCCTTTTTGCATCGTACGGAAGCTGAGTAAATTACTGCCGCTGAGAGTCAAAATGTGTGTCATTCCGAGCGAAGCGTGGGAATCTCCAGCGTTTAAATCCACCTACGCAATAAAATCCATCTCCGGAGATTGCCACGTCGCTGCGCTCCTCGCAATGACACGGTTTTACTTTTGCGTATTATCTCCATAGCGGCTCAGCCCTACATTCATGAAATAAACTCCGATCAACAACGTAGGGCAGGGGCGCGCCCCTGCCGCTCTATCTCTCAAAAATTTATCTTGACAAATTGCCCTCACGCGGCTTTACTTTAATTAAGAACAACTTACAAAGGAGCGAGCTTTATGGATCTTATACTCGACGGAATCTTCGGCGCTCTTTCTCCCCTTATGATAATCACATATATCATGCTGGTACTCATAGCAATCGCGGGAATAATCATTGCCATTGTCAGACGAGTCCGCAATAAGGCACAGAATAAAGAAGAATCCACTCAAAAAACCGAAGAATAATACAGTTCATTGATTCAGGCGGGTATCTCTAACAGATACCCGCTTAATTTTTTTAATAATTTATAATATAACTATGGAAATTTCATATTTTTTAGTATAGAATAATTAAAAGGCTAATTGTAAGCCGTTTAAACAGCAAAAATAAAATTAAATAAATAAAAAACAGAAAGGAATTTGATCATGAGCGAAGAAAAGAAGTTTAATCTCACCACGGCTCAGGCCTATGAAACCGCAGGCACAAAATACATTCTCACCGAGGAAGACAAGGCCAACAGCAAGTTCGGCAAGCTGGTTTTCGAATTCCCCCAGGAGCGCAACGAAGTCGTTGCCGAAGGCGATCCCGAAGATTTCGTAGTTAAGCCCCAGGCTTACTTCCGCGGCGCAAGCCAGATCCCCGGCTCCGAGTTCAACCAGAGCTATCAGATCTTCGTAAAGCCCTTCTTCCTTGACCGCGTACAGCATCGCCACGTTAAGGACGAGTTCCTCGTATTCCTCGGCGCATCCTTCCCCAATGTATTTGATTTCGATGCCAAGATCGAGTTCACCCTCGGCAAGGGCGACGAGGCCGAAACCTACATAATCGACAAGCCCACCATCATCCGTATCCCCGCCGGCGTATATCACTGCCCCCTGAACTTCAAGGAAGTCAACAAGCCCGTTCTCTTCCTCGCCACCCTCTTCACTCCCATGTTCGGCGGCGTATATGATCTGCCCGACGGCAAGACCATGGAAATGTACTACAACGGCCCCGTACCCTGCAAGTACAACCCCGACAAGAAGTGCGATACCTGCGGCAAGTGCCTCCAGGAGACCTGGGAAAAGTAATGACCCTACCCACAGGCAGCAGGTAAGCCCTGCTGCCTGTTCTTTTTTAATTCAGAAAGGAGCTTACTACAAATGCAGGAAAAATACGAAAAGTTATTTTATGAGTTTACCCCCGAAGATACCAAGTGGGGCGACGTATGCATAAATCCTCAGGCATATTTCCGCGGCGCAAAGGATATGCCCGGCGCAACCATGAGCTGCGGCTTCCAGGTTTTCAAGAAGCCCATTCTGCTTCAGGCTGAGGCTCATTTCCATCCCTGCGATGAAAACCTCGTTTTCCTCGGCGGCAAGCTGCCCGACGTTTTCTCTTCCTTCGATGCTGAGATCCATTTCTACATGGGCCCCACTCCCGAGACTATGGAGAAAATCGTCATCACCGAGCCCACCATCATCAAGGTTCCCAAGAACTACTGGCACGGCCCTCTGAACTTCGTCCGCGTGGATAAGCCCATGCTGTTCCAGGCTGTCATGTTCTCCGGCAACTTTGAGACCGTTGAGCTGGTTGAGCGCGAAAACGGCGAGCGCGAGTACATCTACGCCGGTGACCAGACCAGAAAGTGCGTTCTCGACAAGTCCAAGGACTGCACCTACTGCGGCGAGTGCTTCGTAAATCCCGAGAAGTGTCCCGCCAAGCCCTACAAGAACGTAAAGTTCGGCGCTATCAACGAGGACGGCGTAGCCCTCTATTCCGAGAAGGGCGCTTATGACGATACCAAGGCCGTTTCCTCCCTCACCTCCGTTGTCCGCCCCGACTACACCACCATCTCCTATTCCGATGCCACCACTCTCATTGCCCCCAAGCCCGCTCTCACCCCCGAGACTTCCAAGCTTGTTCTGGCAATGCCCAAGGAAGAGACCAAGTGGGGCGATTGGTGTCCCTCTCCTCAGGCCTACTTCCGCGGCGACATCTACATGGAAGACGCCAACTACAACATCGGCTGGCAGATCTTCGCCGGCGCAAACGATACCGAGGCACCTCACTTCCATCAGGGCGTTGACGAATACATATTCTTCATGGGCTCCGACCCCGAGAATTTCTTCGACTTCGACTGTGATATCGACTTCGCCATAGGCGACGATCCCGACCACATGGAGCACAGAAGAATAACCAAGCCCACCGTAGTCCGCGTTCCTCCCACGGTATGGCACTGCCCCATCCAGTTCCGCAAGGTGAACAAGCCCGTTATGTTCCAGGCTGCGTTCATGCACGGCACCTGGGGTACCATCACCCGCAACGAGGGCGGCAGCGGTCACGGCTTCTTCGCAAGCAAGTACACCTATGAGTACATGGGCGACAACGTACGTTACTGCCGTTACAACGATAAGAAGCGCTGCAACATCTGCGGCGCCTGCTTCGGCAACATCGAAATCAAGGAAGACTGATTTTAAAAACAATTCAGCGGCACCATCGCTTGATGGTGCCGCTGTTTTTTAGTCTATCAAAAATCTATGGTGCGCAGTTAGTCCCACGCTGGAAATTGCCCCGCCGCAGGCGGGAGCGTGGGAATCTCCGGAGTAACGACACAATAGGCACTTACATAAAAAGGATATCTTCGGTAAACAATTCTGCGACCTGTTATTTCATATTCTCCGCAATATTGCGGGCTACATATACGCCGCTGGCGGAGGCGTGGGACAGGGAGTGGGTGATGCCGCTGCCGTCACCGATAACGTAAAGACCGGGGTATCTGCACTCCAGCTTTTCATTGACTTCAACTTCCATATTGTAGAACTTGACTTCCACGCCGTACAGGAGAGTATCCTCGTTTGCTGTACCGGGGGCTACCTTATCCAGCGCGTAGATCATCTCGATAATGCCGTCCAGTATACGCTTGGGCAGAACGAGGCTCAGATCGCCGGGGGTCGCATTGAGAGTGGGTGTGATAAAGGCCTCCTGTATGCGGGTCGCGGTGGAGCGTCGGCCGCGGATAAGGTCTCCGAAGCGCTGCACGATAACGCCGCCGCCCAGCATATTGCTCAGGCGGGCAATGGACTCGCCGTAGCCGTTGGAATCCTTGAAGGGCTCGGAGAAATGCTTTGCCACCAGCAGGGCGAAATTGGTGTTTTCCGTCTGGCGGGCAGGATCCTCGTAGCTGTGTCCGTTTACGGTGATGATGCCGTTGGTGTTCTCGGTTACCACCGCACCCTTGGGGTTCATGCAGAAGGTGCGGACTTTGTCGCCGTACTTCTCAGTGCGGTAAACTATCTTGCTTTCATAAAGCTCGTCGGTCAGGTGGGCAAAAACCGCTGCGGGCAGCTCCACACGCACTCCAATGTCAACGCGGTTGGACTTGGTGGGTATCTCCAGCTCACGGCACACGGTTTCCATCCACTTACTGCCGCTGCGGCCTACGGAAACGATGCACTCGCGGCAGCTGTAGGTCGCGTCCTTGCACTTGACCTCATAACCGCCTTCACCCGCCGCAACGGTTATAACGGGAGTATCGAAGAAGAAGGTTACCTTGTCCTTGAGCTCGGCATAGAGATTTTCCAGCACTACATAGTTTATGTCCGTGCCAAGGTGGCGGACAGATGCGTCCAGCAGGTGCAGGTCATTCTGTATGCAGACGGTCTTGAAGCGGGTGCCTGCGGTGGAATACAGCTTCGTTCCTTCGCCGCCGTAGCGCAGGTTAATGTCGTCCACATAGTGCATCAGCTCCAGCGCCTGCTTTTTCCCTATATACTCGTACAGCGTGCCGCCGAAATCGTTGGTAATATTGTATTTACCGTCAGAAAATGCGCCCGCGCCGCCGAAGCCGCTCATAATGCTGCAGCTCTTGCAGCCGATGC
>JAFXFT010000056.1 GCA_017513385.1 Oscillospiraceae bacterium
GAAATAAGCGGCCTTGAGGATGTTCCCGCTGATATAACCGTATTCCATGCAGGCACTGAAAAGCGCGACGGCAAGTATTACACCTCCGGCGGCAGAGTCCTCGGTGTAACTGCCACCGGTGCAGACCTGCCCGCAGCTATAAGCCGCGCATATGATGGCGTTGCAAAGATCAGCTTTGAAAACGCTCATTTCAGAAAGGATATCGGCAAAAAATTCATTTAACCCCGGAAGCGATGATCTATGAGCAAGGAACTTAGAAAAGAACGAAACACAGAGTTAAAAAACTACGTTAAGAAGCACAAGGTTGTATCAGCAGTTTATCTGATACTGCGTCTTGCAGTTATTGTGATAATGATACCGGAGATATTCAACAGGAATTACAACAACGTATTCCTTTGTATTCTTACTTTGGTGCTGTTCATGATACCCAGCTTTGTTGAGCGAAAAATTAAGATAGAAGTTCCCGACCTGTTGGAGATTATAATTCTACTCTTTATTTTCGCCGCTGAGATACTTGGTGAGCTGCGTGAATACTATCTCACATTCCCCTACTGGGATACCATGCTGCACGCTATCAACGGTTTCCTTTGTGCTGCGATTGGCTTTGCGCTTATCGACATTCTTAACGACAGTGAAAAGATTTCCTTTAATGTTTCGCCGCTTTTTGCTGCGGTCTGCGCCTTCTGTTTTTCCATGACGATAGGCGTACTGTGGGAGTTCTTCGAATATTTCATGGACATCGTTTTCCATTCTGATATGCAGAAGGACGATATTATCAATACCGTCAGCTCTGTACTGTTCCACCCCGAAGGACGAAACATTTCACAAACCATTACAGTCGAAACAATGACCCTTAACGGCATGACCTTTAACGGTTACATCGATATCGGTCTGCGTGACACTATGCAGGATATGTTCGTAAACTTCATTGGTGCTGTTGTTTTTTCAGTAATCGGATATTTCTATGTCCGCAAGCGAGGCAAGAACAAACTTCTTGAGGGGCTCATTCCCCGCTTAAAAAAGGACAGCAAAGAGAAAAATGAATAGCACGCAAAAATGGCTCCGGAATTTTCCGGAGCCATTTTACATTTACAGTATTTCAGCTTTAACCTTTTTAAAGTTTGAATCTAAATCATCTGCACCGTCAAGAAAAATAAGTGGACACTTCAATAGCTGCTGCCACTGATCGTGGTGGGCTTTGCTGCGCATATCCAGTCCGCCGGTATCGTAAGCCTTTGCCCATTCAAGGAATTCCAGGTGCTGTTGATACATATCTCCGCCAGGTTCAATTCGCTCGCCAAACTTTTCTTTTTCGCGGCAGTGCAGTCTTTCGGCGCGAATATAAGCATCGGTTTCAACGCGTATAGCAAGAGTGAAGCGTGGTATAAGTACATCGCCCCAACCAATCAGAGAACCGGATATAACCACGTTTTCCGCTTCGTCAATATCTCTATTCATCAGCTCAATGCGCTCTTCTCTTGGACGCTTTTCGGTATATGCAGGGTCTGTGGGCAGCCAAAAATAATCATCGGTGTCCATAAAGCTGTAACCAAGCTCAGCGCATATCTTTCTGCCAAGCGTAGATGTACCGGCACCGGAAGCACCAAAAATGTGAATTACGTTTTTCATATAACCCCTCAGTTCAGCATTGCATCGTCAAATTGGCGTATTTTCTCCGCCAAAGCGCGGTTCTCAAACTTTTTCAGTTCGGGGTCACTTTCAAAAAGCAGCTTTGCTTCTTCCTGCGCCGCATAAAGAGTATTCGTATCGCAGCTAAGCTCGGCAAGCTTGGTAGCAGGCAAGCCGCTTTGTCTACTGCCGAAGAAATCACCGGGGCCGCGCATGGTAAGGTCAACCTCCGAAATCTTGAAGCCGTCACTCAGCTTGCACAATGCCGCAAGGCGCTGAGCGCTCTCCTGGGTGTCGGACTGATTGAACAGCACGCAGTAGGATTTATGTTCGCCTCTGCCTACGCGTCCGCGCAGCTGATGGAGCTGGCTGAGACCGAAGCGGTCTGCGTTCTCAACCACAATAAGTGCAGCGTTGGGAACGTCAACACCGACCTCAATAACGGTTGTAGAAACAAGAATATCTGTTTCGCCGTCCTTGAATGCCCGCATAATCTCTTCCTTTTCTGCGGCTTTCATTCTTCCGTGCAGACAGGCAACACGCAGATTGGGAAAAACATTTTCGCTGAGATTTTTATAATAACTCTCAACCGCCGCGAAATACATCATTTCATTTTCGTCAATTGCAGGGCAGATTATATATACCTGTCTCCCCTCGCCTACCAGACGTGCAATAAACTTGTTAATGCGCTCGCGCATATCTTCCTTTACTGCGAAGGTGTCAATCTTTTGTCTGCCCGGAGGAAGCTGATCAATAACTGAAACGTCAAGTTCTCCGTAAATTATGAGTGCCAACGTGCGCGGTATTGGAGTGGCCGACATAATGAGAACATGTGGATCGTCACCCTTTTGGGCAAGCTCAGTACGCTGCCGTACACCAAAGCGGTGCTGCTCATCTGCGACAACAAGACCGAGATAGCGAAATTCGACACCCTCGGACAGCAGCGCATGAGTACCGATTACAACATCGGTTTCACCCGATTTCAATGACTCATACACTTCGTTCTTCTGCTTTTTTGTCATATGGCCTGTCAAAAGACTGCAGCGGATACCGAAAGGCTCAAGCATCCTGGACAGTGTAGCATAATGCTGCTCGGCAAGTATTTCGGTAGGAGCCATAAATGCCGACTGCAATCCTGCGCAGGCAGTGAACCAGCAGCAGGCAGCGGCAACGGCGGTTTTACCCGAGCCAACGTCACCCTGAACAAGGCGATTCATTACCTTACCGGAGCTCATATCGGCAAAAGCTTCGCTTACGACCCGTTTTTGTGCGTCTGTAGGTTCAAAAGGAAGTTTAACGTAAAAGTCCCTCGGGTCACGCGGCTGCAGTTTAAAGCCCGGTTGTGAGGTTCCTGCGTATTTACGCTGCTGCAGTGCGCAGGAAAGAACAAAAAGCTCTTCGAATATAAGTCGGGTACGGGCTCTTACAATATCCTCTTCTGATTTCGGGTCGTGGATAAGGTTATATGCGGCCACTACGTCTATAAGCCCATATTTTCTCCGCGTAGACTCAGGAATGGTTTCGGGCAGGCCATCGCTTATTGCATCAAGTCCCTGCCTTATGGCGCGAACCAGTATTTTCTGGGAAATACCTGCCGTGAGACGGTATACAGGCATAATGCGCCCCACCATTTCCAGCTCTTTTCCCTCTTTCTCGAATATAGGGCTGTTAAGTGTTATGAAATTTCCGGAACGGCTGAATTTTCCATAAAAACGATAAGTTTCGCCTTTCCTTATTTGACTTTTCAAGTAACTTTGGTTGAAGAAAGTTACACCGCAGCGGGCTGTTCCATCGGTTATATCAAATTTCAAGAGCTCCATGCCACGGCGCACCAAATGATTCTGAGGTGTTGTGGCTACAATAGCGGAGACGCTGAAGTATTCGCCATCAATTACATTAGTGAGAGCTGTGGTCTGACTTCTGTCTTCGTAATCACGTGGGAAATATGATATGAGGTCATAAAGAGTTTTGATGCCAAGCTTTTCAAGGTTCTTGGCACGCTGTTCACCTATGCCTTTAATAAAGCGTATACCGCCATAAAGCTCTGCCATTCCGCAGCCTCCCTTCTCTTTTTCTTTATTGTATCACTTATTGGGCGAATTGTCTTGCAATAATCGCTCGAAAATAATAAAATTCTTGTATCAAACCATTTAGTAGAGGATTATTTAGAAATGGAAATTATCAAAATCTCCAAGCGCCCGGAATTGCTTGATACCGCGGCGCAGTGGTTCCATGAAAAGTGGCATATTCCACTTGAAGCATATCGCGAAAGCATGTACGAGGCGCTTTCCGGCAGTGCCGTACCTGAATGGTATATTGCTGTCGAGAATAACGATATAATAGGCGGTCTTGGGGTTATTGAAAATGACTTCCATAACCGCAAGGATCTCCACCCCAATGTTTGCGCGGTATATGTAGAGGAAGCTTTTCGCTGCCGCGGAATAGCCGGAATGCTGCTTAACTATTCGTGCGAAGATATGTTCACAAAGGGTATTGATACCCTATACCTGCTCACAGATCACACCGGCTTTTACGAACGCTACGGCTGGGAATTCTTATGCATGGTACTCGGCGACGGCGAATATGAAATGTCGAGAATGTATATACACAGTTACAAGGAGAAATAAAAATGGATATTTTAAATATGCCTATCGTTAAAGAATACCTGCGTACCGCAACTCAGCTTTATAATCACGGCTGGGCAGAGCGCAATGGCGGCAATATAAGTATGCTCATGGACGGTGATTTTTCCGATATGCCTGTTCTGCGCACTATTCCCTTTTCTTTCGACGCAGCTGATATGATCGGACGATGCATTATGATTACCGGCAGCGGCAAATACCTCAAAAACGTTGAAGCCGATCCCGAAAACAATATTGCGCTGCTTCGTATATGCGACGGATATGCAGAGCTGCTTTGGGGCCTTGCTGACGGGGGTAAACCCAGCAGTGAATTGGCAGCCCATCTTCTCAGCCATTCTGCTCGTCTCAAAGCTGATCCCAGCCACCGCGTCGTAATGCACACCCATGCTACAAACGCAGTAGCCATGACCTTTGTCCATTCCCTCGACGAGCGCGAATTTACCCGCACACTTTGGGGTATGGCAACCGAAAGCATTATGTTCTTCTATGACGGTGTCGCGGTTCTCCCTTGGATGCCCTGCGGCACCGATGAGATCGGTATTGCAACCGCAGAAAAGATGGCTGACCGCCGCGTGGTAGTATGGGCGCACCACGGTGTGTTCGGAGCAGGCAGCACTCCCGACGAGGCTTTGGGTCTTATCGAAACCGTTGATAAGGCTGCTCAGTTCTATATGATGACCGCTCATCTGCCTGTTCTGCAAAAAATAAACGACAGCCAGCTCAAAGAGATGGCCGCCGTTTTAGGTATCACACCCCGCCCGGGCTATATTGATTAATTAAAGCTGGCGAGGTTAGCAACAAAGTTTTTCATTTCCTGCTTGGATTCGATAAAGTGGGTCGCCTCAAGTATTTCACGCTGTCTGCGCTCGTCAAGACCGGTAAAATACTTCATTGCGCCGGAGTTCTGCATCAGCGCAGCGCCGAAGCCCATAGGCAGGTCACTGTAAATATGGTTGCTGTTTTTCATATATTTCTCCGTTCCGCCGCTTGTGGCAGCATTGTATTGCAGTGATAGTTTTAGCTGCGGCGGATAAATTATCCTGAGAAAAAATTCCCTGCATATCCGTTAGATATGCAGGGATTAACTTTTCGTCCCAATAAGCCTTCTCCCTTGAGGAGAATGTGGCGGCGTAGCCGACGGATGAGGGTCCGCCGCTAGGCGGCAACACTACGGACTGTAATTTATTCGCTTACGCGAATCCCCTCATCAGTCACCTACGGTGACAGCTTCCCCTCCAGGGGGAAGCCATTCCTAACACCTTCATTTTATAAAGGTTTTTACGTTACCAAGCAATTTAATATTTCCATTGTCCGCTATTATAGCACCTGACATAAACTCTGTAGCGTATACAGTTTTGCCTCGCTCTGAAAGTACACGATTTATTGATTCATTCTGTATATCAGTATTCATATAATGAACTTCCATATAGAAATTATCCAAATACGGAAGTCCATCATAATACTTAAACTCAGGATAATCCCTATCCGGAGACAGATGATACTCCGAAAGCTGTATCAACGCTCCTGCGCTGTTTCCCATTACTATTCCATCATATTTCGTCAAAACCTCATACAGTTCAAATTCCTTGATACGCTCCATCATGCGATCCGGCAGACCACCGGGAAAATATATTATATCCGAATCGGCGACTTTCTGTGCTGCGGTTTCTTTAGTATCGGCGAAATAATTAATAAATGTAATATTATCCTCGGATACGCCGTAATCAGCAAGACTATCAATAATACCCTTATAGTGCTGTCCGTTTTCTTTGCTATACAGCGTGCTCCAATCATCGTTATTCTTGATAAGGCTATCTCTAAATGAAAATGCTATTACTACTACCTTATGATTTGGCTTTATATAATTTTTCAGTTCATCGTATATCCAAGGGTCAGATATTTTAAAACATTCAAGTAAAATATTTACCATTAATCCTCAATCCTTATACAAAATCAGTGAGAACCATGTAACGATATTGCCGTTCATGAATGAAATACCGTGCTTTTCGGCAATGTCGGTAACGATAATACCGTGGCTCTCCACGCAGGGGAACATATATTCCGGGTGGCGGCAGGGCTCATCGGGATATGCGCAATCCTCACAATGAGCGCAGGCCTCGGTAGAAAGAACATAGGTTTCGCAACCCTGCTCTACAACGAGGTCGCGCACCTGACGGGTTATTGCCTCGTGAGGTCCGCGGGTTGCGAGAGTTTCTTCGATATCAGCAATGTCATTGACTTCGGTAACAGTAGTGATGCACAGTGCGTCCTCATAGGAAAGCACGCGTGCCTTGCACTCACTTACCTCGCCAACGCCGGGAGGACATGCCCATGTTTTATTATACATGGGACACTCGGTCTGGCAGATGTATCTGATATTTTCCGAAAAAAGAAGCTCTTCGGTTTTTATAAATTCATACTGAAACAGCGGCAGTTCAGCCAGCTTTTCTTCAAGCAATTCTCTGTTAAGCATTTCAACCACTCTCTTTCTTTATTTCTGTCCTGCAAGGAACTCACGTATCGCCTGCTCGGCTCTCGTAACTTCGTCTTTGAATTCGGTTGCCGATACGCGCAGCGCACCGTGACCGATAATTATAAGCTGCTCAAGCCCGTCCGAGGTAGCTACGCGTACTCGATGCTTCTTGCCAATCTCATTGGTTACGCGTTCGATATACATATCGGCAGTTTCGGCTTCCTTAGTGTATACCACGTTAATATTGTGGACTTTTTCGACGCTGCCGGGACTACCCTTGACTTTATATGCGTCAAAAACAAGTATAAGCTCACAGCGGCGGAAGCCCTGATAATTGCAGAGTATATTAATAAGCTGCGTACGTGCAGAGTCAAGGCTCTCCTGAGCCATTTCTTTAAGCTCGTCCCATGCAAAGATAATGTTATATCCGTCAACAAGCAGATATTCCGGACCTTCCGGTCGAGGCTTTGCACGATAATTTGCGCCGGAGCTGCGAGGCTCCTTTGCAGACTTAAACGTTTTTCGCGGATCACGCTTTACCGGTCCGTAGGTGCGTTCAAAAATCGCCATCAGCTCTTTATCTGCGGCAATAATTGCGCCATACTCCGCAGCTCTTGCTTTATAATTAATCTCCGGCTCTTCCTCGCTTGCACGAACCTTGCCCCAGCCGGTATCAATATGCATATGGTCGCGTACCTTGTCCCATTTTACAACAACACCTGCGCCATGGCTGCAGAATACGGAATCAGCACTGTTTTCAAGGTCAGCGTCGCTGTCGTAGCCTATTTCTTCGATTACCTTATCAGCGTCAAGGCAGGGTTCGTAGCCTTTGAGGGTGCAGAAAAGCTTACCTTCTCCCCTGCTGTATGATGTAAGTTCGGACTGATAGCCCCGCAGTGCTGCAACAGGTGCGCAGCCGGTAAGAATCGAATAATCACCGTCTGTTTCCGGCGGTTCAAAGCTACCGTTCATCTGCTGTATATCCGTCATTGCGCGACCAATCATTGCAGACGGTAGTTCTATTCGGAAATCATACCAAGGTTCAAGGAGTACGCTCTCAGCACATTTAAGACCGTGGCGAACAGCTCTGTAGGTCGCCTGCCGAAAATCGCCGCCCTCCGTATGTTTAATGTGAGCACGTCCTGCAATAAGCGTGATTTTCATATCCGTAATAGGCGAACCGGTAAGAACACCTACATGGGTCTTTTCAAGTAAATGCGTAAGTATAAGACGCTGCCAGTTTCTGTCCAGCTCGTCCTCACTTACATCAGTGGCAAATCTAAGTCCGCTGCCACGTTCACCGGGTTCGAGAAGCAGATGCACCTCGGCATAATGGCGCAATGGCTCATAATGCCCGACACCCTCAACAGCAGCCGCAATAGTTTCTTTATAAGCGATACCGCCGCCGTCAAATTCGGCTTCAAGGCCATAGCGCTCAAGCAGCAGTTTCTGCAGAATTTCCAACTGTACTTCACCCATCAGCTGCAGATGTATCTCCTGAAGCTGCTCATTCCAATCAATATGCAGCGCAGGATCTTCCTCTTCAAGCTTACGCAGATTAATAAGCGCAGTGTGAAGGTCGGTTCCGGGCGCAAGGCGTATATTATAGGAAAACAGCGGCTCAAGCTCGGGCTGCATGGAATTTTCTTCCGCACCGATGCCATCGCCGGGTCTGGTCTTTGTAAGACCGGTAACAACGCAGACAGCACCCGCGGGAACTTTATCTGTCATTTGATACTTAGCGCCGGAATAAAGGCGAATTTGATTTACTTTCTCAGACCACTCACTGCCATCAACGGCAATGCCGCTAAGCAACGTCTTTACGTTAAGCGTGCCGCCGGTAATCTTCATATGAGTAAGGCGCGCGCCCTGATCGTCCTGTGATATTTTATATACCTTTGCACCAAACTCCGCAGGATATTTACACTCCGGTGCATAGGTTCTAAGCCCTTCAATAAACTCGTCTACACCTTCAAGCCGCAGCGCAGAACCAAACCAGCACGGGAAAATATGCCGCGCCTTGATTGCTCCGCGAATGGCATTGGCATCTGCTGCTCCGCTATCAAGCACCTGCTCCATAACAGCTTCATCACACATGGCAATGCTGTCATAAAATGCATCGTCAAATTCCCCGCTGAAATCCGCGCAACCGTCATCAAGCTGTTTTTTCAGCTCTGCAAGCAATTTTATCTTGTCAGCACCCGCCAAGTCCATCTTGTTTATAAAAATGAACGCAGGCACGTTATAGCGCTTCAAAAGGCGCCACAACGTTTTAGTATGGCTCTGCACGCCGTCGGTACCGCTGATGACA
>JAFXFT010000057.1 GCA_017513385.1 Oscillospiraceae bacterium
ATGAATGCCTGAGCCTGAGCGCGGATAGCGCCGTAGCCCACGTTGATGATCTTTTTGTAGCCGGCGACAAGGTGGCCGACGGGGATCATCATAAGACCCATGCCCTGACCGTAGTCGGAGGCGAGAAGCTCGGCAAATTCCTGATAGCCGTCGGGCTGCCATGCCTCGGCCATCTTGGAGATACCCTTGTCCTCCCAGTAGGCTTCAACGCTCTTGAAAGCCTCAATGTCCTCGGGACCGATACAAAGGGCGATGCCGTCCTCTTTCTCGTTGTTGTGATACAGACCGTCCTCGCGGAGAGTCCAGCCCTGCTCGGCAACGCGGTGCATGAAGCCTGCGCCCATCCACTGAGGGTCGCTGGTGGAGCCGCAGAAGTACTTGCTGCGGGAGCCGACGATTATTTCAAAATCCTCAACGGGGCAGGTGACGTTTTCGCATACATATTTGAAAATAAGGGGGCGCTGGATAATGGGAACCACGTGAGCGTATTTCTTGTGTGCTTCGGTGGTGAGAATGGTTCTTTCGGCATCGGTTCTGATGCACCTGTCGCGGATAAGCTGACGCATATGAAGAATTCGCTCGGTGGCGGGCTTGAAAGTATACATGAAAATTGCTCCTTTCGTGGATCGTATTTATAATTTTATTTTACACAAAAAGGAATTGACTGTCCATAAGCATTTGCTCAAAAAACAATGCTATAATTTCATGAGTTAATGCGGCGAATAAAAATGATGTACTGCGGACAAATTATACCTTGCAGAGACTTTGCGAAAGGAAGAAAAGAATGAAAAACATAATTGCGCTTGCGCTGTCTGCGGTAATTCTGTTCAGCTTTGCGGGCTGCGCACCTAAGAACAACGATAATGCGTCCTCTCCCACTGACGTTCCGGGAACGGGTACCACCGTTCCGGCTACAACTAATCCTACGCCCACACCCGCTGCGACGCCCTCGCCTGAGCCTACTGCTGCTCCCACTGATGATGTGCAGACCGATAACGGGCAGGGTAGTGGAGAAACATCTCCCGAGGCAATATGGAACGAAATCTATGAGAAATATGGTGATACATTCCCTGTAACCGAATCCGTGCCTGCCGATGTGCTCAAGGACATTGCGGGCATCGATCCCGAGAAACTGGAAAACTTCGTTTTCCAGTTCCCGATGATGAATGTCAGCGCCTCCGAGTTCTTTATTGCAGAGTGTAAGGAGGGAGAGCTGGAGAGCGTAAAGGAAGAGGTAATGGCTCATCAGGCCGCACTTGTGGAGCAGTGGAAGCAGTATCTGCCCGAGCAGCTGAAGCTTGTGGAGGAATATGTGCTGGAAACTGCGGATAATTATATCTTCTTTGCAGTGGCGGAAAACGCTGAAGCTGCGGCTGATATTTTTAAGAGTTATTTTGAATAAGGAAAGCGCGGGGCACATCTTTTGATGCACTCCGCGCTTTTTATGATTTACTTAAACGATAAATTTGAATGTGTTTTGTACGCTGTCGGCACCGAATGTTTTTACAGCCATTCTATACATTGCCTTTGCATGGATTCGGTCATGCCATAAAAAACGTCTCAGCATTTTTCGAACCGACCAAAGCTCAGCGTAGCTGCCCTCAATAACTGTGTTGTTCATAAAGCCTGCCGTTTGCTCCAAAAGCTCAAAGCCTTTTTGCCTGCAATCGAAAATTGTGCCGTCGCTGCCGACATCGATACCGATTTCACCGAAGTAATAGGTATTTACGTTCTTAGTGTGTTCATACATTTCGTGTGCGGTTCTTGGTGCATTGCCATAGAATGTTTTCCTTGTCGGAAGGCAGCTTGTGCTTTTATCGGCAATTGATGAATACAGCTTGTGGAAATCACTTGCTGATTTTAATGCCAATGCCTTTAGCTCTGCGTATTCGTCCGGGGTTAAGGGCTCTTTTTCACAGTCAAAAAGGACATCGGAATCAGCATCGTTAATCTGCAGGTCACTTTCTTTTTCCTGTACAATTTCAACCTCAAACGGCAGAGCCAGACTTTTGCCGGCCCAAACTGAATATGACCTTAGCTCTGCTTCTGCCTTGCTGATAGCAACGTCAAGATTTTCGCCTCTTATGTATGCGCCAATGAAGTCTACAGAATATAGTAATGTATCATCGCCATTGTGTTCCCACACGAATTTCATAATGACACCCTCCGTGAACAGCTTAATGTCAGCATTGACTTTACTATAGTTTGTTAGGTAAATCAAGGGCATAGGCAAAAAATGGACATGTTGTTTGCACAGTTGACAATCTTTCCCTGAAAACGTAAAATATATAATGTCGAATTATGTCGGCAATTACAGTGTTTTCAAGAGGGGATACCTATGATAAAGAGAATTTTCGTCCTTGTGCTGGCGCTGCTGATGCTGCTTTCCATGGCGGCATGCGGCAAAACTGAGGAAGCTCCCGCGCCCGAACCTACCCCCACCGCAACGCCCACGCCTACGCCGACCCCGACCCCTACGCCCACTCCAACTCCCGAACCGACTCCCGAGCCCACGCCTACTCCTTATAACGGACCCGTAAATCCCCTTACCGGAGAACCTGTGGCGGAGGACGTGAGCGATGTGCGCCCCGTGGCGGTAATGCTCAATAATCTCAAGGACGCAATACCTCAGCAGGGCAACGGTCAGGCAGACATCATTTATGAGGTTATTGCCGAGGGCGGTATTACCCGTATGCTGGGTGTATATCAGTCCGTAGAGGACGTTGAAGTGCTTGGTTCTGTGCGTTCTGCCCGCCGCTACTATATCGAGCTTGCGCTGGGACACGATGCTGTATTTGTCCATGCAGGCGGCAGCGAGGAGGCATACTCCGACCTGAGCAGCTGGGACGTTGACTACATAGACGGAGTGCGCGGACATTACAGCTATATCCCCGGCGGTGTATTCTACCGTGACCGCTATCGTATGGGCGACAGCAAGAAGTATGCATATGAACACAGCCTTATGACATCCGGCAAGAGCATTATGGAGGCTGTGGAGTATTACGGTGTTCGCACTACTCTCAAGGAAGATTTTGAGCTTGGCCTCAGCTTCACTGATGATGCCCCCGCTGAGGGCGTGACCGCAAATGTAGTTACAGTGCCTTACTCCGACTACAAGACAGGCGTGTTTACATATGATTCGGAAACCAACCTTTACATGGTTGAGGAATACGGTCAGCCTTACATAGACGGTAACGATGGAACTCAGGTCAGCGTTACAAACGTCATCACTCTGCAGGTATCCTGCCGCAACAGCGGTGACAGCTACGGCCATATGATAGTTACCTTTGACAGTGGCAGCGGCTGGTATGCCTGCGGCGGCAAGATGATCCCCATCAAGTGGGAAAAGGGTGATAAATACGCACCCTTTAAGTACTATACTGAGGACGGTAACCCTCTGCAGCTGGGTCGCGGCAAGACATATGTAAATATTGTACCGCTGGATAAAACACCGATAGCCGAATAAACAAAGGAGAACACCATGAGAAATTTTCGGCTTACCCTTGCCTATGATGGCAGCCGATATAAGGGCTGGCAGAAGCAGGGTAACACCCCAAATACAATACAGGGCAAGCTGGAAACGCTGCTTTCCCGCGTGCTTGAGCAGAATGTGGAAGTGAACGGCTCCGGACGTACGGACGCAGGCGCGCATGCACGCATGCAGGTGGCGTCCTTCCGTGCTGATACGGACATTAGCTGCGGTGAGCTGTTGCGGCAGATGCGCACATATCTGCCGGAGGATATAGGCGCTCTCGAACTTACGGAGGCAGCACCCCGCTTTCATGCCCGCCTCAACTGCGTGGAAAAGACCTACGTTTACCGCATATGGAACAGCGAAGCCCCTAATGTATTTGAACGCAAATACCTTTGGACTATGCCCCGTGAACTGGACATGGCGAAGATGAGCCTTGCTGCCGGAAAAATATGCGGCAAGCATGATTTCCGAGCTTTCTGTTCACTGAAAAAGTTCAATAAATCCACAGTGCGCCACGCTAAGGAGATAAAAATCGAACGCATAGGAAACGAGCTGCGATTCAGTGTTACCGGTGACGGATTCCTGTATAACATGGTTCGAATAATTGTAGGAACTCTTGTAGAGGTTGGTCTCGGCGAGCGGGATATGAGCACCATAGATGCTGCCTTTGAGACCCTTGACCGACAGCAGACCGGACAGACCGCACCCGCCTGTGGTCTTACTCTCTGGGAAGTGAAATACTGATAAAAAATCCACCCGATTCAACGAATCGGGTGGATTTAAGCTTATGTAGGGGTATTTATCTGTCGAAGCCCCACTGTTCGCCGGTCTTGAGACCCCATTTTGCGAACATTACGTTGTAGAACTCGGCGCGGGGATACTCGATGTTCATGTCCATTGCCAGCTTCTTGTAGCCGAAGCCCATGTTGTTGATGTCGCGCATGCCTTCGATGAGCGCATCGGTCTTGTCGCCGCGGAAAACGAAAATCATTTCGTTGTCGCCGGCCAGTGCGCGCTCATACTCGCCGGGATCGGGGATAGTCATACAGAAGTCCTGATCGCCGTTGAGAACGGGAATGAGAGCGTTGATACAGGAACCTACGGTGTCCATAGCGCTGCCTGCGATCTTTGCGGTGCTGTACTTTACTGCCATGAGCAGCTGACGGAGCTGGTCGGGAGCGCAGTATACCATAACTGCATCGGGCTGGAAGGTGCAGCTTGCAAGAGGGGCAATGGCAATACCCACATTCTGCTTTTCCTCGCGAATGAAGGGGAAGTTGGCGCGCCAATATGCCTCGCTGGCCTCGCGGCCCTTGATGAAATAGCCGCTGCCTACATACTTGATGTCGTCCTCATCAACGGGGCCCAGCTTGAAGGAGATAAGGGGCCACAGGCACCAGTGATCCTCCTTGCGCATTACCATGGAGCGGCGGTTGCGGCGCACCTGAGCAAAGGCCTGACAGAGGGCGGGGCGTTCATCTCTGTCCTTGGAGGGAACGTAGCAGCCCTCGGGAACTTCATTTTCATCATAGAGTACTTTTATAGCAATAGGAGCGCTTCTGAGATAGAGAAGATCCTCTATTTCCTTGCCGATTTCGTTGAATTCTGCAACAGTATACATCTTGATTTCCTCCTGTAAAATTTTGCTTTTTTCCATTTTAGCACAGCTGCAATCGATTGAAAAGGCTTTTCATACGAAAAGTGTATGATACTATGCAAATGCGTAGTGACCCAACTGTTGTGTTTGACCTTTGACTGAGTTTGTGCTATCATGTAAGCAGGATAAAACCGAGAATTTTCCAAAGAAAACAAATTACATACCATAATTACAGGTTTTCTTTTAAGAAAGGAGCAAACATCAATGTATGAGCTTAAGCCCATGACTGATCGCGTTAAGAAGATTCGCGAGAAGTATCGTAACACCAGACCTAAAGTTGATATCCATCGTTATCGCCTGGTTACCGAGTTCTATATGAACAATCCCCAGCTTACCGGTATTCTCAAGCGTGCAAAGAACCTGCGCAACCTCTTTGAGAACATGCCCGTTCACATCAATGAGGACGAGGTTATTGTCGGTTGGCAGGGTGCCAGCTATCGTTGCTGCGCTCTCTATCCCGAAACCTCCTTCAACTGGTTCATGAAGGAACTGCGCGACGGTACTATCCCCAAGCGTGAGCAGGATCCCTATGACATCGACCCCGAAGACGAGAAGTATCTCCTCGAGACCGGTGATTTCTGGGATAAGAACAGCATGAGTGCTATGACCGACGAGTACATGCCCCGCTACCATCGTGATCACATGGGCGGCAACGGCGTTCTCTTTTTCGGCCCCAAGGACAACTGCCAGTCTCCTGTTGGTCACTTCGTAGCCAACTTCTGGACCGCAACCCAGAAGGGCTTCGGCGCTATCCAGAAGGAAGCCGAGGACAAGATGCGTCAGCTGGAAGAGGACGGCATTTTCGGCGATTCCATTTACAAGTACAACTTCTACCGCGCTGTTTCCATCGTCAGCGAGGGTATTATCCACTGGTCCGAGAGATACGGCGCAGAGTGCGAGCGTCTTGCTGAGAAGGAGACCAACCCCGAGCGTAAGGCTGAGCTCCTGAGAATGGCTGACACTCTCAACTGGATTATGAAGAACCCCTGCCGTAACTTCCACGATGCAGTTCAGTGCATCTACCTCTATCAGCTGTCCATGTGCATGGACGGTCAGCAGCATGGTATCAGCTACGGCCGTGTTGACCAGTACCTCGGCCACTACTATGAGCAGGATATCGCCAACGGCACCATCACTCCCGAGTACGCTCAGGAGATCCTGGACCTGTTCTACCTCAAGGTCGCAGAGTGCAACAAGATCTGGTCCGAAGGCGCCACCAAGTCCGGCCCGGGCTATACCAGCGGTCAGCTCATGACCCTCGGCGGCACCGATAAGGAAGGCAACGACGCTACCAACGCTGTCACCTACATGATGCTCCAGTCTGCAGGTCGTCTGGTTCTCCACGATCCTCCGCAGGCTCTCCGTATCCACGATGGCACTCCCGACGAGCTGTGGGAGGCTGCTATCGAGACCACCAAGCTCTGCGGCGGTGTTCCCACCTTCGAGAGCGACAAGGTCATCGTTCCCGCACTGATGAAGCGCGGTATTCCTCTTGAGGATGCAAGAAACTACTGCCTGAACGGCTGCGTTGAGCCTTCCGTCGGCGGTTATGAGTGGGCTCAGCCCGGCGGTACCGGCACCGAGTCCTACCTGAACATTGCCAACGCATTCCTGCTGGCAATCAACAACGGCGCCAACCCCATGCGCTTCCCCGGCGGCCCCGCTCCCAAGCAGACCGGTCCCGCTACCGGCTATCTCTATGAGATGACCAGCATGGATCAGGTTCTCGAGGCCGTTAAGACCCAGTTCGACTTCTTCTGCAAGTGGCAGATCAGCTGCATCAACGCATGGGAGTCCATGGCTGCCTTCCACAATCCTCTGCCCATGGTATCCGCTACCCTCGAGGGCTGCATGGAGAACGGTAAGGACTGCCAGGCCGGCGGCGCAAAGTACAACTCCACCGGTAACTCCTGCATCGGTCTCGGCAACGTAGCAGACAGCCTTAATATTATCGACTACGTCTGCTTCCGCGAGAAGATCGCTACCACCCGCGAGCTTTACGATGCCATCATGGCAAACTGGGAAGGCTACGAAGAACTCCGCCAGATCATCAACGGCAGAGTACCTCGTTACGGCAACGGCGATCCCGAGGCCGACAAGTATGTTGACTTCACCGCTTCCACCTATGCTAACGCTATCAACCGCGGTACCGGTCCTCGTGGCCGCTTCAGCGCAGGCTGCTACCCCGTAACCGCTAACGTTATCTTCGGTTGGTTCACCTGGGCAACTCCCGACGGACGTAAGTTCGGCGATGCTCTTGCTGACGGTATCTCCAACGTTCAGGGTATGGATAAGAATGGCCCCGTATCCTTCATCAACTCCGTTCTCAACTTTGACCAGAGCGAGTACGGCAACGGTACTCTCTGCAACATGAAGTTCCATCCCACTGCTCTCAGAGGTGAGGGCGGCAACGCCAAGCTCAGAGCAGTTATGCAGTCCTACTTCGATGGCGGCGGCATGGAGCTCCAGCTCAACGTCGTTTCCAGCGATACCCTCCGCGACGCTCAGGCACATCCCGAAAACTACAAGGATCTCGTTGTCCGCGTAGCAGGCTTCTCCGCATACTTCGTAGAAGTATTCAAGGGCTGCCAGGATGACCTTATCCGCAGAACCGAAATGGGTCTGTAAGATATAGGCGGACTACTTATATCACAATGTAAATTTGCGTGCGCTGCCTCGGCGGCGCACGCAAACTAACCTATGATTGAGGTTTATAAAAATGGAAGAAAAAGTATTGACCGGTAAGCTTTATGATATTCAGGGATTTTCCGTTCAGGACGGCACCGGTGTAAGAACCACCGCCTTCCTGAAGGGCTGCCCTCTGCGCTGTCCCTGGTGCCACAGCCCCGAATCTCAGGCTTTCTATCCCCAGCTGAGCTGGATTTCCATGCGCTGTCAGGGTACCGAACTGTGTAAGTCCCGCTGTCTTAATGCCTGCACCAAGGGTGCTCTTGAGCTGGGCGACACCCGCGAGGACGCCGTAAGCGGCGCAACCCTGCAGATGGTTCACGTTAAGCGCAACCTTTGCGATAATTGCGGCGACTGTGCCGAGGTATGCTATCCCGGCGCTCTCTATATCTGCGGCAAGGACTACACCGTAGAGGAGCTGGTAAAGCGCCTTCTGCAGGATAAGCGTTTCTATGAGCGCTCCGGCGGCGGCGTTACAATTTCCGGCGGCGAGGCACTTAGCCAGCCTGAATTCGTTCTGGCTGTTCTCAAGCGTCTGAAGGAAGAGGGAATACATACCGCTTTGGATACCACCGGCTTTGCTTCATGGGAGACTGTGGAGAAAGTTATGCCTTACGTTGACCTTTTCCTCTACGACCTGAAGCATATGGACAGCGCAAAGCACAAGGCTGTTGTCGCTGTTCCCAACGAGCCTATTCTTGAAAACGCAAGAAAGATCGCTGCAGCCGGAGGCAAGATGCAGATCAGAATTCCCGTAATCCCCATGTTCAACAACGATGAGGAAAATATCCGCAAGACCGCCGAGTTCTGCAAGGAGCTGGGCGACGCGGTTGAAGTTATCCAGCTTCTGCCTTATCACAATATGGGCGTTACCAAGTATCTGCGAATCAGCGACGAGCCTGTTGCTGAGGCAACTACTCCCAGCGATGAGTTTATGAAGAAGCTCAAGCGCATCATGGAAGAGTACGACCTGCCCGTAACCATCCACTAAAAACCAAGAGCCACTGTCGCATAGGACAGTGGCTCTTTTGCTTGAAAATTAGCTGCTAATATTTCATTGAACACCGTAGGGAACGCTCTTGAGCGTTCCGCTTTTTGTATAACAGCCGCAGAAAACCAACATGCGGAATGGTCAAGACCATTCCCTACACAAAGGCTAAGCTGTTTGCAAAAGACAAATATAGGGCGGGATGCCCACATCCCGCTGCGGCAGCTTTAAGGCAAGCCGCCCTACGGTAAATATAGTATATAAGCAAAAAAATCCAAAAGAAATATCCCCGCCTCCGAAAGGAAGCGGGGATATGTTTAGCTTTTTGTTAAGCTGATAAGGACTGCAAATTAGCCGAGGAGCTTCTTAGCGAGCTCAGCAGCGGAAGCAGCGTCCTCAGAGTAACCGTCAGCGCCAACTTCGTCAGCGAAAGCCTGGGTTACAGGTGCGCCACCGATCATGATCTTAACGGTGTCACGCAGGCCGGAAGCAACGATAGCGTCGATGGTGTTCTTGATAGCGGGCATGGTGGTGGTCAGAAGAGCGGAGAGAGCAACGATCTTGCAATCGGGGTTAGCCTTCATAGCCTCGATGAACTTGTCAGCGGGAACGTCAACGCCGAGGTCGATAACTTCGAAGCCAGCGCCTTCGATCATCATACCAACGAGGTTCTTACCGATATCGTGGAGGTCACCAGCAACGGTGCCGAGGATGAGCTTGCCAACGGACTCAGTACCAGCAGCCTTCAGAGCGGGGGTGAGGACTTCGATACCCTTCTTCATTGCACGAGCAGCGATGAGCATCTCAGGAACGAAGATCTCGTTGTTCTTGAACTTCTCGCCAACAACAGCCATGGCGCCGATCATACCAACGTTGAGAATTTCGCTTGCAGCAACGCCCTCGTCGAGAGCTTCCTGAACGAGACCAGCAACGATCTTAACCTTACCGTTTTCAACGGCGGTTGCAATTTCCTGTACCTTAGACATAATAAATTCCTCCTGAAAATATATTGATAAATTTGGAAAACAAATTAAGGGAACGCTAAATTATTTCTTCTTGTTAACAGCTGCAATACGCTCCTCACGGAAAGCAGTGATGTACTCCATGCAGAAATCATCAAGACCGAGGAGAGCCTCAGTAGCATAGATGATGCCGAGGAGCTGCTTATCCAGGGGATCGAAGATGGCGCTGTCCATACCGGCGTTCATAGCCAGAGTTACGAAGCCCATGTTGATGAGCTTACGTGCGGGCAGGTTGAAGGAGATGTTGGAAACTGCGCCGGTGATGTGGATGGTGGGATAACGCTTCTTGATCTCGGTGATAACTTCGATAACCATAGCGATACCATCCTCGGAGGTGCAGAGCATCTCTACCAGGGGCTCGATGGGCAGACGGCTGGGATCGATCTTGTACTCTTCAGCCTTCTTCATGAGGTTGTCGAATACTCTCAGTCTGTCAGCAGCACTCTTGGGGATACCGGTGTCGTCGCAAAGGAGAGCAACGCATTCCCACTTGGTGTCAGCGATGACGGGGAATACAACGTCAACCTTGTCGCCTTCCATGGAGACGGAGTTGACCAGACCGGGCTTCTTAACGAGGGGCAGGCACTTTACGATGCAGTTAGCATCGGGGGAGTCGACAGCGATGGGGGTGTCAACAGCGTCCTGAACCAGGTTGAGCATCCAAGCGAGAGTGTCATACTCGAACTCGGGCTCTACGGAAGCGCAAACGTCGATGTAGGTGGAGCCGGCCTCAGCCTGTCTGACAGCGAGGTCGCGCAGGAAAGCTTCGTCTCTGTCGGCGATAGCCTTAGCGACGGAAGGAATGGAACCATTGATTTTTTCGCCAATAATGATCATGTTTCTTAACCCTCTTTGTAAAATTAATGTTTATTTATTTTGCAAATGCTTCGCGAGTCTCGGTATAGATTCTCTCGTAAAGCTTCGGATTGCCAGCGTTCATTGCAGAAACTACGAGGCTCTTCATGAAGCGACCATAGGTGCCCATGAACTCGTCAAGAGCTGCGTCGTATGCCTTTGCGGCTGCTTCTGCCTCTTCGGGAGTCTTGGGGAAGGACATGGGAGCGTTGGGGGAGAGGTTCAGCTTGATGTTGTCGCCATACTTCTCGAGGAGCATAACGCGATCGTTCATGGGCTGACCGGACCAAATGTCAACGCCTGCCTCGATCATGCAGGGAACGAGG
>JAFXFT010000006.1 GCA_017513385.1 Oscillospiraceae bacterium
CCTTGTGCCATATAAGGGAATCCTCGCAGCACATACCCGCCGCAGAGGCAAAAAGCCCGGCGCGGCCCGTGAACATACCGAGATGCAGGGTTACCGCGACCTTATGGAGATCGGTCTCAAAACGGGACTGCATGTGCATATAAGTCATATCAGCAGCGGCTTCGATGTAAAGCCTGCCGATCAGGAACTGCAGGATGCCTGCGGCAGACGCACACTGGCGATAATTGACGAATACCGCGCGAAGGGCGCTCATGTAACATGGGATACCCTTGTACCTGATTATATTCCCTGGTTTTTCTTCCCCGAGTTGGCAGGCGTGTTCAAATACTTCATCGAGCTTAGCGGCGGCAAGACGGCGTTCTGCGAAAAACTGCAAAGCCCAACTTACCGCGCCGAGCTCACCCGCAGCATAAAGGAGGGCAAAAATCCCTCCTTTGGAATGCTCATTGAGGATATGGAAATACTGCGCTGCAAGAACGAGAGCTACGTAGGCCGCCGCCTCAACGAGATAGCTGCCGAGCAGGGCAAGACTCCCCTTGAAATGGCATTCGATATGCTCATGGAGGACGCGGATACCTGTTACCGCCAGCCCCCGCTTGGCGGCCCCAAGGAAACTGTGGACAGAGTTTTTGATGAGGCGGAGGAGGCCAGCATGGGTCTTGATAACTGCGCCTATGATTACGACTTCGAGGGCGAGCGCCCCGATATGCCCCGCGACCGCAGCACCCCCACCAGCTACTGCGGCATGATAACCTTCTTTGAAAAACGCAGCGACATTCCCTTTGAAAAACTGGTGCAGAAGCTGACGGGCAACGCAGCCAAGGCCATCGGCATAGCCGACCGCGGATTTTTGCGTGAGGGAATGGCGGCGGATATTCTTGTAATTGACAGAGAAAATCTGCGCAGCAACGAGAATTTCGTTGACCCCCGCCAGAAGCCCGACGGCATCGACTACGTTATCGTAGACGGCCGCATCGCCGTGGAGCGCGGCGAACACAGCCATATAAGAGCGGGATGTATAATTAACAGAAACGAGAATTGAAAATATCGCGGAGCTGTGGTATTATCAGCGTACATAAGTTTAAATCAGAGGTTGATAAATATGTTTATTACAAACGATATTAAGTATATAGGCGTAAACGACCACAACGTCGACCTGTTCGAGGGTCAGTATGTGGTTCCCAACGGTATGGCATATAACTCCTACGTCATCATGGACGAGAAAATCGCCATCATGGACACCGTTGATGCCAACTTCACCCATGAGTGGCTGGATAATATCCAGAACACTCTCGGCAGCAGAAAGCCCGACTATCTTGTTGTTCAGCACATGGAGCCTGACCATTCTGCGAATATTTTCAACTTTGCCAAAGCTTATCCCGAGGCAAAGATAGTTTCCTCCGTGAAGGCCTTCGGCATGATGAAGAACTTCTTCGGCACCGATTTTGCCGACAGACAGGTAGTAGTGGGCGAGGGCGATACCCTTTCCCTCGGCAAGCATCTGCTCACCTTTGTCACCGCACCCATGGTTCACTGGCCAGAGGTCATTGTTACCTATGACAGCACCGACAAGGTGCTCTTTGCCGCCGACGGCTTCGGCAAGTTCGGCGCTCTCGACGTTGAGGAGGACTGGGCCTGCGAGGCAAGACGTTATTACATAGGCATCGTCGGCAAGTACGGCACTCAGGTGCAGAATCTGCTGAAGAAGGCCGCAGGTCTGGATATCCAGATAATCTGCCCTCTCCACGGTCCTGTGCTCACCGAAAACCTCGGCTACTATCTTAACCTCTACAACACATGGTCCAGCTATCAGCCCGAAGAGGACGGCATCATGATCGCCTATACCTCCGTTTACGGCAATACCAAGAAGGCTGTAATGCAGCTGGCTGAAAAGCTGCAGGCAAACGGCTGTCCCAAGGTAGTTGTCAATGACCTTGCCCGCTGCGACATGGCAGAGGCTGTTGAGGACGCATTCCGCTACAGCAAGTTGGTTCTTGCGACCACCACCTATAACGCGGAGATTTTCCCCTTCATGCGCGACTTTATCCAGCACCTTACCGAACGCAACTACTCCAACCGCACCGTTGCCTTCATCGAGAACGGCAGTTGGGCACCTCTTGCGATCAAGGTTATGAAAGGCATGCTGGAAAAGAGCAAGAACCTGACCATCGCCGAGAACAATGTAACCATTATGTCCGCCCTCAACGAGGACAGCAGCGCCCGCCTCAATGCGCTGGCTGACGAGCTTTGCCGCGATTACCTCGCCAAGCAGGATTCCACCGCAAATAAGAACGACCTGAGCGCCCTGTTCAACATCGGCTACGGCCTTTACGTTGTCACATCCAATGACGGCAAGAAGGACAACGGTCTTATCGTAAACACCATCTCTCAGGTTACCAATACTCCCAACCGCATTGCGGTCACTATCAATAAGGACAACTACTCTCACCACGTTATCAAGCAGACGGGCAAGATGAACGTAAACTGCCTTACCGTGGAAGCTCCCTTCAAGGTCTTTGAGTGCTTCGGTTTTGCCAGCGGCAGAAGCGTGGATAAGTTCGCTGAATGCGATCCTCCCCGTTCCGATAACGGACTCGTTTTCCTGCCCCGCCACATCAATTCCTTCATGTCCCTCAAGGTGGAGCAGTATGTTGACCTTGATACCCACGGCATGTTCATCTGCTCCGTTACCGAGGCAAGAGTAATCTCCGATAAGGAGACCATGACTTATACCTATTATCAGAACAACGTCAAGCCCAAGCCCGTCACCGACGGCAAGAAGGGCTTTGTCTGCAAGGTCTGCGGCTATATCCACGAGGGCGATACCCTGCCCGAGGACATCGTATGCCCCCTGTGCAAGCATGGCGCTGCCGACTTTGAACCTATAGTATAAGAAGGATCACTATGACAGGATTCAGCGAAAAAGTATTTCTTAAAATCGACCCGCCCACGGAGGACTTTGCCGCAGGCGACCAGCAGCGAATAAAGGCGGCTCTTGCCGAAGTGGGCTACGAGCGCGTAGAGATGCCGCTTAAGGTGCTGCGCAAGCTGTACCCTCTTTGCCGCGACTGCGGTTATGAAATAACCGTGTCGCTGGTCTGCCGTGAAATCGGCTGGACCATGGTGGACGTTGAAGCGGGTGACTGCCGCGCTAAGCATTACGGCCTTGCCGTGGACTACGGTTCCACCAAGCTGGTAATGCAGCTTGTGGACATGAACAGCGGCGAGGTTATCGCGGAGGAGCGGGAGACCAACGGTCAGGTGGTATACGGAACGGATATTCTCACCCGTATAACTTATACCCTTGAAGACCCTGCCCATTTCGAGGATATGCAGCGCGTTACCGCCGAAACCTTTGACCGCGCCCTTGAACGCATCAGCCAAAGCACGGGAATAGACGCGGCGAGCTGCCCTGCAATGATAATCTCGGGCAACACCACCATGATACATTTCCTGCTGAAGCTGGACGCATGGACGGTTTTTGCCTCGCCCTACGCACCCGTCACCAGCTCTCCCGGCTGGTTCCACGGCGACGAACTGGGTATGAAGTTTAGCGGTATGGTTTATATCATTCCCTCTGCCTCCAACTATGTGGGCGGAGATATAATGAGCGGTCTGCTGAAGGTGGATATTCACAAGAACGAAGCGCCCAGCCTGTTTTTCGATATAGGCACCAACGGTGAGCTGGTCATCGGCAATAAGCACTGGATGATGGCAGGCGCGGGTGCCGCAGGCCCTGCCCTTGAGGGCTATATCAGCAAATACGGTATGCGAGCCGATGACGGCGCTATCGATACCGTGAAAATAAACGGCAGCGAGCTGACGTATACTACCATAGGCGGCGCTGCGCCGCTGGGCATCTGCGGCTCGGGCATAATCGACCTCCTTGCCC
>JAFXFT010000058.1 GCA_017513385.1 Oscillospiraceae bacterium
ATTTTCTAAACATTTCATACAAATTATAAAAACAAAAAAATATCGTGGTGGGAGGTCTGTCCCCACCATAGCGTGTGCGAACATTAAGTGTCCATGTTTGCCCGTGGAGGTTCGCACAGCTGAATGAGCATATCTGATATCTTTTCAAACGTAACAAGGCAAGGGGTTTTGAGGGATTTGATATGTAACCGTGCATTTGTGCGGTTGCTTAGGTACTATTGCTTCCGCTGTGCTTCATTGTTTGTGCATTTCTGCCGAAGCAATCCTCACAAGTGCACGGAGCAGAAGGTTCTAAACTTAGGCTATTACCAAGCCCGATAAAGAAGCAATCCGCACAAATGCACGGAGCAGAAGTACCCAGTATTTGGGGTCATATGGGTTGACCATCGAAGCAATTCGCACAAGTGCACGGAGCAGAAGTTTTTCATACCTCCTTACCTTTGATGAAGCCCTCGAAGCAATCCGCACAAGTGCACGGAGCAGAAGAATTAATGCCCCCGTGTAAAGCGCAGAAAATGAATAATGTTTGTATGTAAAAGAACCCACCCTGTTAAAATGGGGTGGGTTCTTTGTCGAGTGCTGTCGAAACTTTAGCATATACATTGCTTGAAAAAGTGCTCTTTTTTTTATGCTGAATATTCACATTATCCGTGAATAATCGAAAAAATTGCAGGGTTTTACCTTGTATTGTGAATGAATATTTGGTAAAATATAAACGATTTAATGAATATTCATTGGCTGGAGTTAAATATTTTATCTTCAGCGTTTGCATAAAGCCAATTGGCAGAGGTATCGTTTTGAATAATATACTCCAACAAATAAACCGGCCCAACGATATAAAAAAGCTGGATAAAAGCCAGCTTGGTGAGTTGTGCTCTGATATACGTAAGTTCCTGCTTGATAACGTGTCCAAGACCGGAGGACACTTGGCGTCCAACTTGGGAGTTGTAGAACTGACGGTGGCAATGCACCGCGTGTTCGACCCCGAGCGGGACAGAATACTGTTTGACGTAGGACACCAAAGCTATGTCCATAAGATACTCACCGGACGCAAGGATGAGTTCAAAACTCTTCGTAAGTTCGGTGGTATGTCCGGATTCCCAAAGCCTAATGAATCTATTTGCGACCCCTTTATTGCTGGTCACGCTTCGGACGCTATATCACTGGCACTTGGTATGGCTCGCGCAAGAACCATGCAGCGGGAGGACTATAACGTAATCGGTGTTATCGGCGACGGCGCTCTTACCGGCGGTCTTGCTTATGAGGGACTCAACAGTGCGGGGCAGAGCGGCGAACCTATGATCGTCATTCTCAATGACAACGGCATGTCCATTACCCGCAACGTGGGCGGCATATCAAAAACACTTGCACGCCAGCGTACCAAGCCGGGATATTATCATTTCAAACGCGTGTATCGCAAGGTGCTTAAGAAACTGCCCGGAGGCAATAAACTTTATAGCTTCAACCATAAGATAAAGACCGCAATTAAGAAGGCTGTTATAAACTGCAGCTTTTTTGAAGAAATGGGATTCCATTATCTTGGCCCTGTGGACGGTCACGATGTAAACCGACTTGTTGATATGCTGGAGCATGCGAAATCGGTAAACGAGCCGGTTTTGCTGCATGTAGTAACGCAAAAGGGTAGAGGATATGCTCCTGCCGAGCAGAATCCCGACGCATATCACGGTGTTTCTGCCTTTGATCTGGATAAGGGTATTTCCCTTGCAGATAAGCAGAGTTTTTCCACTGTTTTTGGCGAAAAGCTTACTCAGCTTGCCGGAAACGACGGCCGGATATGTGCAATTACTGCAGCGATGAAATCGGGAACAGGTCTTGATGAATTTGCACGCAAATATCCCGACAGATTTTTCGATGAAGGCATAGCCGAAGGACATGCGGTATCCATGGCTGCAGGTATGGCAAAGCAGGGAACTGTGCCTGTGTTTGCGGTTTATTCAACATTCTTGCAGCGCTCCTATGATATGCTGCTGCATGATGTAGGCATACTTGGCGAGCACGTTGTTTTTGCTGTAGACAGAGCCGGAATAGTCGGCGCTGACGGTGAAACACATCAAGGCGTTTTTGACGTAAGCTATCTGAGAAATATACCCGGAATGCGCATTTATTCACCCGCAAGCTTTGCAGAACTACGTGACATGCTTGAGGCTGCAATTAAGGACAGTGGTCCTGTTGCGGTGCGCTATCCCAGAGGCGGTGAAGGAGCATATCAGGACGGCGGATGCGAGATGAGCCGCATTCTGCGCAGCGGCGACGCTGTAACACTTGTGTGCTATGGTACTATCACCAATCAGGTTATGGCTGCGTCGCAGCTGCTTTCCGAGAGAGGAATATCCGCCGAAGTTATTAAGCTCGGCATGATTAAGCCGATAGACTACGCAGCTATTGCCAAGTCCGCAGGTAAAACCGGCAGGCTGGTAATTGTGGAAGAATGCGTACAGGCAGGCGCGGCAGGCGAGGCTATTCTTGCCAGAATGACCGAAAACGGTATACCGGCAAAGACAATGCTTATAAACCTCAGAGATGAATTCATACCACATGGCAGCGTTGACCAGCTGCTGAGAGCATACGGACTAGATGCTGAAAGCATAGCAGATAAAGTGTCCGGAATGATAAAGGATGTCTGATTATGAAAAAAGAAAGACTTGATGTGCTACTTGTCCAAAGAGGACTGTCCTCCAGCCGTGAGAGAGCAAAGGCGGATATTATGAGTGGCCTTGTATATGTAGCCGGTCAGCGAGTAGATAAAGCGGGAACCTCCGTGCCGGAGGATTCTGAAATCGAACTGCGCGGCTCGTCTCTTGCATTTGTAAGCCGCGGTGGCCTCAAGCTGGAAAAAGCACTTGATACCTTTGGCGTTACACCAAATGGTAAGATTTGTGTTGACTGTGGCGCATCTACCGGCGGATTTACCGATTGCATGCTCAAGCGCGGAGCCGAGAAGGTGTATGCAATTGACGTTGGCTACGGTCAGTTGGCTTGGTCGCTGAGAAGTGACGAGCGCGTGGTTGTAATGGAGAGAACCAATATTCGCTACGTTACCCATGAGCAGGTGCCCGATGATATTCAGCTTGCCGTAATTGATGTTTCTTTTATTTCGCTGAGGATAGTTCTGCCTGCTGTTAAAGCACTGCTTGCCCCCGATGGCGAGATTGTATGCCTTATCAAGCCCCAGTT
Organism: Oscillospiraceae bacterium; assembly: GCA_017513385.1. Taxonomy (GTDB): domain Bacteria; phylum Bacillota; class Clostridia; order Oscillospirales; family Oscillospiraceae; genus RGIG6375. The sequence goes on from JAFXFT010000058.1 coordinate 3,196, forward strand.
TGAAGCAGGTAAGGAAAAGGTAGGTAAGAAGGGCGTTGTGCGTGATATTTCCGTTCATAAGGAAGTGCTGCGTGACTTTGTAACCAACGCAGAGGCTCTTGGATTCGGCGTAAAGGGAATTACATTCTCGCCCATAAAGGGACCTGAGGGAAATATTGAGTACCTTGGCTGGCTGCAGCAGGACGGTGTTTCCAATCCTATAGATACTGACGCTATTGCCGACGCATCTCACGGTGAACTTGCAGAGGGGCATGATAAATGAAAAAGATACTTGTTTGCGCCAATGCCGACAGAGTTGAAAAGACAGAGCTGGTAATCGATAAGATACTGGCCAAGAAGCTTGAGACAAGAGTATATTTTCCGTTCCGTTCTTCCGATAACTTTAAATACCCTGAGTTTATAAGCCGCGACCCTGAGGAAGATGCAAAAGATTCCGATATACTGGTGTGCATGGGTGGTGACGGTACTATTCTGTCCTGCTCTAAGTTGGCTTCAAAGGTTGGTATACCTGTTCTCGGCATCAATTACGGGCATAAGGGATTTATAGCTGCTCTTGAACCGGACGAGATAGAACTGCTTGACGGAATTCTTGACGGTAAATTTGAAACCGAAAACCGCATGATGCTGGAGGCCAAGGTAGTCAGAAACGGCGAAACTGTGTTTGAGGACTTTGGACTTAATGAGACAGTTATCAAAAGTGCAGCATCGCACCCCGTAAAGGTTACTGTGTTCGGCGATGGAGTTGAAATAACCGCGTTCAGCGGCGACGGCATTATCGTTGCTACGCCTACAGGCTCGACAGCATACTCCATGTCAGCCGGTGGCCCTATTGTTGAGCCTAACGCAGAGAACCTTATACTCACGCCCATCTGTGCCCATTCTCTCAATCCGAGAACCGTGGTGCTCAAAGGCAGCCGCAAAGTAAATATTGAGCTTGCCTCTAAGGTGGACACTGTACTTGCACTTGACGGTAATACTACGTTCAAAGTTTTTCCCGGCGACATTATTGAAATAACGAAATCCCGCCATATTACGAAGCTTGTGGTAGGTACAAACAGAAGCTTCTATGAGATTGTTAAGCGAAAGCTCAATACTGATATTTGAGTTGGAAGAAGGTAAAGAAATGAAGAATGCCAGACAGGAAAAAATACTTGAAATTATAGAAATAATGGAAATTGAGACTCAGAATCAGCTTATTGAGGCTTTGCGACAGCATGGCTTCAACAGTACTCAGGCCACTGTTTCCAGAGATATGAGAGAACTGCGGCTGGTCAAGGAGCTTTCTGAAAACGGAGGATATAAATATGTCGCACCCGCAGATAGCCCCGTTCATAACTATTCTGAGCGCCTTAAGACCATCTTCCGCGAGTGTGTAACCTCTGTCAGCTGCGCACAGAATCTTATCGTTATCAAGACTCTTCCGGGTCTTGCACCTGCGGCCTGCTCCGCAATAGACGGTATGGACATCAAGGAACTGGTTGGCTCTATTGCAGGCGACGACACCGGATTTTTGGCAATGACTGATAATGACGCAGCTCACAGCTTCTGCGACGAGATGCGCGCAATGATGAAATAATTTTGGAGGCAGAGCCGTGCTTAATTTGCTCCATATAGAAAATGTCGCGGTTATCGAGCGCGCCGATATTGAATTCGGAGCCGGTATGAATGTATTTACCGGTGAAACCGGCGCGGGTAAATCGATAATCATCGACTCTATAAATGCTATACTCGGCGACCGTGTCTCCAAGGATCTTGTGCGCACGGGTGCGGCAAATGCCGTAATAACCGCAGAGCTTACCGCGGATAACGTGCCAATGGCGTGGTTTGAGGACAACGATATTGAGCCCGATGCCGATGGACAGATAATCCTTATGCGTAAAATATCTGCCGACGGTAAAAGCTCGTCGCGCATAAATGGTGTGCCTGTAAGTGCTACCCAGCTGCGTTCCTTGGGCGAATACCTTATCGACCTTCACGGTCAGAATGACGGTCAAAAGCTGCTGCGTGAGGCTAACCACCGAGCATACCTTGACGGATATGCCGGATTAAACGGCGAAGTTGAAGCATACAGAGTTCAATATGGCGAGTATGTTGATATGAAGCGAAAGCTTGAGGAACTGCGCGAGGGTGAAGCCGATAAGGAATACCGCCTCGATATGCTGCGCAAAAAAATCCGTGAAATCGAGAGCGCCGACCCGCAGGAGGGCGAATACGACCAGCTTGTGGAAAGACGCGATCTGCTGAATAACGCGAGCAAGATAACCGACCGCCTCGACGGGGCATATCGCGCCCTTTACGGCAGCGATACAAGCGACGGTGCTCTCTCCATGATGATGGAGGCCGAGGGCGAGCTGTCCACTGCAGGACGTTTTACCGACAGCGTAGACGAGCTTTATAAGGAACTCAGCGACCTGCGGTATAGGGTTGAGGACATTACCGACCGCATACAGGGATTCCTCGATGACCTTGATTTTTCACCCGGAGAGCTTGAGCGCATAGAGGCTCGTCTCAGCACTCTCAATAAGCTGCGCAAGAAATACGGTTCTATAGACGAAATGCGCGAGATACTTGAACAGGCAAAGAATGAGCTTGAAGATACTGAGTATCTTACAGAGAACATAGAAAAGCTGGAAGGCGAGCTGTGGAAGAAGAAAAAATCCGTTGCCGCCATGGCTGCCGCAATTTCCGATAAGCGCAAGAAAGCTGCAGCAGTATTGGAAAAGCAGATAGTTGAGGAGCTTTCTGGGCTTAATATGCCCGGTGTGCGCTTCGCGGCAGAGATACTGCCCAAGAGCAATGAGGACGGCTTCGACGGTTTTGGCTGCGACACCGTGCGCTTTATCATGTCTGCCAATGCAGGCGAGGAAATGGGACGTATCAGCAAAATCGCTTCCGGCGGTGAGCTTTCCCGCATAATGCTCGCCATGAAAACCGTGCTTTCCGGCGCGGAAGACGCCCAGACCATGATTTTCGACGAAATCGATACCGGTGTTTCCGGTCGTGCTGCCCAGAAGGTGGCAGAAAAGCTGGCGGCACTCAGCCGCGGCAGGCAGGTACTTTGCGTTACCCATCTGCCCCAGCTTGCTGTAATGGCAGATGCGCAGTATCTGGTTGAAAAGGGCAGCGACGGTGAGCGAACCTTTACCAAGGTAACGCAGCTTGAAGGCCGCGCACGCCTTGAGGAGCTTGCCCGCATAACCGGCGGCTCCAACGTGACCGAAACTCTCCTTGAAAGTGCAGCTGAGCAGATAGCCGCCGCAGAAAAATTCAAGGCAGGATTATAAAATGTTGAATAAAGTAGGAACACAAACTATAGAAACAGAACGTTTGGTGCTTAGGCGAATGACTATATCAGATGCCCCGGATATGTATAAGTATTGGGCTTCTGACCCTGTTGTACCTCGATTCTTTACTTGGGATGCACATAACAGCGTTGAAGAGACGGAAGGGTTAATAAAAAATTGGGTTGAAGGATATGCTGACCCATTATGTTTTCATTGGATCATCTACTGCAAAGAATGTGATCATACTATCGGAACCGCA
>JAFXFT010000059.1 GCA_017513385.1 Oscillospiraceae bacterium
CTCTGTCCTCCGCACCCGAAAGGCGGCAGACCACAAGGGGCAGGGTATAAAATTCCCGTTCCTTGCTTTTATGGGAAAATACAGGCTCCGCAGCCGCAGTTCCGCAGAGCTCCACCACGTTGTTATTTATAATGCCCTCCAAAGCATACACCTCTTTCGCTTTTCTCACTCCAATATATGAGGGCTTACGAAAGTGTATGCAAAGAAAAAGAGCGTTCCTGCGAACGCTCTTTTGTAGTTTTATTTCATTTTGTCTGCGCTGAAAAGGACCTTATTTTTGATAAAGTACTCAGCGCCGGACCATACGGTGAGGACGGTCATCACAAGTACGCACAGCGCGTCAAGGTCGAAGCTGCCTGCAAGGGTAAAATCGTGCCAGGGGCTGAGCATAAGGCAGATAGCCACAATGGAGCTGGCGGTCTTTATTTTGCCCGACCATGCGGCGGCGATAACGATGCCGTTATTGACCGCAATAAGGCGCAGGGCAGTTACGGCAAACTCGCGCGCTATGATTATCAGGGCGCACCATGCGGGGCACTGTCCGAACTGGACAAAGAGCAGTATTGCCGCCGTTACCAGCAGCTTATCTGCCAGAGGGTCCATGAACTTGCCGAAATTGGTTACCTGATTATGCTTGCGGGCAAGGTAGCCGTCTATAAAATCGGTAACGCTTGCTGCTACAAAAATCACCAACGCTACCCAGTTTGAACCGGGGAAAGGGAACAGCATCAGCAGCACAAAGACGGGTACCATCACCATGCGCAATATAGTGAGCTTATTGGGTGTATTCATAGCAACACTCCTTAGAGAACGGCTTCGCCCATAAGGTCGCCGTCGATGGTGTCGGTAATAAGAACGTTTACAAACTCACCGGGACGCAGGCCCTTGCCGGTGAAGAATATCTTACCGTCAACCTCGGGAGAGTCGGCGTAGCTGCGGCCGTACCAGCACTCTGCAAGGCGGTCGAAGTCCTCGCAGATAACCTCGATGGTCTTTCCCATGCGGCTCTCGTTGAACTCGTCGATAACGTCGGACTGAATGTCAACCAGCAGTTCAGCGCGATGCTCGGCAACCTCGCGTTCGGGATAATCCATCTCGGCAGCGGGAGTACCCTCCTCGGGAGAGAACGCGAATACGCCTGCGCGCTCAATCTTGGCGCGGCGCAGGAACTCACAAAGTTCCTCAAATTCCTCTTCACCCTCACCGGGGAGACCGGTGATGATACTGGTGCGGATCACAAGACCGGGAATGCGCTCACGCAGCTTCACAAACAGAGCCTCGATTTCCTCGCCGGTGCCACGGCGGTTCATCTTCTTGAGGATCTCGGTGTTGATGTGCTGAATGGGAATATCAAGATACTTGACTACCTTTTCCTCGTTTGCAATGGTCTCGATAAGTTCATCGTCAACCAGCTCGGGATAGAGGTAATGCAGACGGATCCAGTGCAGACCTTCGATCTTGCAGAGTTCACGGACAAGCTCGGAAAGCATCTTCTTGCCGTAGTTATCCATACCGTAGCGGGTAATATCCTGAGCAACAACAATAAGCTCCTTCACACCCTGCTCAGCAAGTTCCTTTGCCTCGCGGAGGATACCCTCCATGGGGCGGCTGCGATACTTGCCGCGGAGAGAGGGAATAACACAGTAAGAGCAGTGATTGTCGCAGCCCTCTGCAATTTTGATGTATGCCCAGCCGTCGCCGGAGGTAATAACGCGGTCGGTTTCCTCAACGGGGGCATTGATATCGCCGAAGTGGGCAACAACAGCACCCATCTCGACTTCCTTGATTACCTCGACAATCTCGCCGTAGCTGCCGCAGCCTACAACTGCGTCGACCTCGGGCATTTCCTTGAGCACTTCCTCACGGTAACGCTCCGGGAGGCAGCCGGCAACGATTATCTTCTTGAGTCTGCCTTCCTTCTTCAGTTCGGCAAACTCAAGGATATTATTTATTGCCTCGGTTTTGGAGCTTTCAATGAATCCGCAGGTATTGATAACAAGATACTCCGCCTCGGCAAGGTCGCCGGTAAGCTCGTAGCCTGCATCGTTGAGCAGCCAAAGCATCTGCTCACTGTTTATAAGGTTCTTGGCGCAGCCAAGAGACACCATTCCAACTCTATGTGCCATTAGTATTCGTCCTCATAACTTTCGTCGTAATAAGCCGCCATGACCCGCTTGATGCTGTCCCATGAAAAGCCACGGCGATACAGCGCGTCGGCGGTCTTTTTTCTCTCTTTGGGGTCATTTCCCCGCGTTGCCATACGGCGCTCGATGAAGTGGGCTATCTTCTCATCTTCGCCGTCAAGCTCCTCCAGCGCATCTTCCCAGTATTCGTGGGGTATGCGCCGGCGGTAAAATTCTTCCTTAATGCGTCCTGCGCCCCAGCCCTTGGAACTGTAGTGACGCACAACGCTTTTTGCGTACTCGAAATCGTCCAGCGCGCCGAGGCGGTCAAGCCACTCTACGGCCTCGCTGGAGTCATCGGGAGTTTCGCCTTTTTCGATGAGCTTGCGTTCAAGCTCACCCTTGGACATTGCGCGGTATGCCAGCAGCGCCGCCGCTCTGTCCTTGGCACGGGCAAGACGGGAAGCCGCCTGCACAGCCTCATACTCCTCCGGAGTCAGTTCCTTGCCGCCGTACAGGGCAAAATCCGCCACCTGTACCGCAGTGCAGCGCAGTACCTCACCGGAGGCAAAATGCAGTTCAAAGGCATCCTTCTTATTTTTTGAAGGCAGTACCTTTTCCAGCAGGATAACTTCGTCCATCAGCCGTCGAAGTCATCGGCGCTCACGTCAACCGCTCTGCCTGCAGCAACTGCTGCAGCCTTGGACTGGGGGCTCATGAGCTTGAATGCGTTGTTCATTATCTCTTCCTCGTACTGCTCAGCCAGCTCGGGGTTTGCCTTAAGGTAAGCCTTTACGTTGTCCTTACCCTGCATACGCTCGCCGTTTACGGTGAACCAGGAGCCGCTCTTCTCGATGATGCCCAGGTTGATACCCATGTCGATAACCTCGCTCAGGCGTGAAATGCCTTCGCCGTAGATAATATCGAACTCTGCCTCTCTGAAGGGAGGCGCAACCTTGTTCTTGGTGACCTTTACCTTGGTGCGGCTGCC
>JAFXFT010000007.1 GCA_017513385.1 Oscillospiraceae bacterium
AGGGGCGTGCCCCTGCCGTCATGCAGCGATACCACAGGCAGTAACGATAATACGGAAAATATGCGTCATTCAGAGGGCGCAGCCCGAAGAATCCCCTATGTAGGCGCAGGGCAGTGGTCGCTGCTGCGGCACCATCGAACCGGGGGATTCCTCGCAGGCTCGGAATGACGCATGTGTGGGGCTCGCGATGCTCGCAATGACAAAAATACTTTAATTTTTAGCTTAACCGCCAAAACCGGAAATGAGGTACACCATGAAAAACAAAAAAATTCGCCGTATAGGCAGCCTTGCCCTTGCTCTGCTGCTGATACTTTCCCTCTTTGCGGGCTGCACCGCTCAGGACGCGGTGGATATAGGCTTTGCTATCGTTGAAACCATAATCGAAGAGGAAAGCACCGACGTTGGCGTTATCGGCGGCGAGGACGGGCCGACGGAAATAATAACGGGGGAAACGGAGAGCACGCCTGCACCGACGCCCGAAGCTGAAGCGGAGCCCGAGCCGGACGATACACCGCCGCCGGTGGAGGAAACTCCTGCGCTTATCGACGAGAACGGTTGGTACGATACCCTTGAGGACGTGGCGGAGTATATCCACACCTACGGAAAGCTGCCTGGCAATTTCATCACAAAGAATGAGGCCCGCGACTTGGGCTGGGTATCCTCGGAGGGCAATCTCTGGGAGGTTGCCGAGGGCATGAGCATCGGCGGCGATAAATTCGGAAACCGCGAAGGTCTGCTGCCCGACGCAGAGGGCCGCGTGTGGTACGAGTGCGATATAAACTATCAGGGCGGCTATCGCGGCTCGGAACGCATAGTCTACTCCAATGACGGACTTATTTACTACACCGCCGACCATTACGAAAGCTTTGACCGGCTTTATTAAGGGGGAACTTATGGATAAAATCATACTTGACGGCAGAAAAATGACCGATAAGACCGCCGCCCATGAGCATATAGCGGAAATGATGGACTTTCCCCAGTGGTACGGCAATAACCTTGACGCGCTGTGGGATATGCTTTCCGAGCGGGTCGAGTTGGAGATAGAACTGACCTGCGCCGCCGCTATGCTGAATGAACTGGGAACCTACGGCTGCCGCCTGCTTTCCTGCTTTTTCGACGCCGCCGCGGAGAATCCCCGCATAGTGTTCACGGTGAGGTAAGGGCGCAAATTACATTACCGCAATAAGGAAAATACGCAAAATCTAAAAAGCGAAGGTTAACCTTCTCCTTGAGGAGAAGGGGGACCACGAAGTGGTGGATGAGGTGTAAGCAGCGTAGCGATTATAATGCCAAATGTATTCGTTGTGCCGATTTTGCCACCTCATCAGTCGGCTTCGCCGCCAGCTTCTCCTCATAGGAGAAGCTTAACCGCAGTATATACACCATCGCAAAAATCAACCCGACAGTGGAGTCCACTGTCGGGTTTCTGCGTTGTTATGGAATTACTTTATCGGGTCGGGGAGCTGGCGGCAGGTGATAAGGAAGGCCTTTTTACCGTTCCAGTTTATTTCTGCGGCGGTGGTGTTTACGATGCAGCCCAGCTTACGGCTCGCCACCGGAACGGGCTCGCTCTTTCCACCGTGCAAATTGCGGGCGGGGCAGTTTTCGCATTGGCTGCTGCGGGACATAAATGCTTTGTAGCAGGGCATACCGATCTCGCTGCGGGGTGCGATCTCGCGGCTTTTGGCGTTGAGGAATTTTATCTCGCAGGTTTCGGGGTCTATAACGTAGAGCCATTCGTCCTGCATGTCGAGAATGGTGCGCAGGCTGTCGGAAAGAGCCAGCGCCTTCTCCTGATTGCGCTGCTTCAGCAGGAAGAGCGCAAGAACGTCGGAGAGGAACTCCAGCAGATTTATCTGCTCCTGAGTCCAGAGGCGGTTGACGTGGCATTCGTCAAAGCCCACGTAGCCGCGGAATACACCGTTATCGCGAATGGCGCACTGGAGCATGCTCTTTATGCCCTGAGGCTCAAGAATATTGCGGAACTGGGGCGCGAGGGAGGAAATATCGGTGCAGTAGAATACGCCGCGCTCATCGTAAACCTCCGGCCAGCCGGGAATGTCGGTGATGTAGCTTACGTTCTGCAGGAAATCCTTTTCCGGGGAAATACCCTCGTTGCACCACTCGAAGGTGTTGCTGCAGGCGGTGTTGTCATCGTTGTTTTCGAATATGTATACGCGGCTGACGTTCAGCTGCTGACCCACATAGGAAAGAATGGAGTCCACGGAGCTCATGAGGTCGCTGCTTTCGTAAAGCCTGCGGAATACGTAGCGCACGAAGGAGGAGTCTGCCATGCCGGGCTGCTCGTCGGAGTCGATGCGGGTGGAGATGTGCTCGCTGCTGGTGGGCAGAGTGATTTCGGGCGTGTAGAAAACATAGGTGTTCTTGCCGAGGCTCTTGGAGGTGTAAAGTGCCTCGTCGGCGCGGCGGAACAGGTCGGTGTAATTCGTGCCGTGCTCGGGCACAAGGGCTACGCCGATGGAAAGGGATACGTTCAGTTCGGGCGCGATCTGCTCAAAAAGACTGTGGAAGGTGGAGAGCATGAGCCGGCAGCGGCGCTCGACCTGCTCGGAGGAGGGAATGCCGTCCATAAATACAAGGAATTCGTCGCCGCCTATTCGGCTGATGATGTCGTTGTCGCGGAATATGTTCTTCAGCTTGCTGCCTACCTGCGCCAAAACCTCGTCGCCGTAAAGATGACCAAAATTATCGTTCACCTGCTTGAAATTATCAAGGTCGATAACCAGCAGAGCGGAAAGGCGGTCCTTGTCGCGGTTTTCCAGACGCTCGGTTATAAGCCTGTGGGAGCTGTCCTTGTTGAGCAGCTTGGTAAGGGAGTCCAGTTCGGCGCGCTCACGCAGGGCGAGCTCGGCGCGCTTGAGTGCGTCCACGTCCTGCAGCATGCCGATGATGCGGGAAAGCCTGCCGTTTTTGTCAAGGTAGGCGGTGGCGGTTATGCGCGTCCACAGATACTTGGCGTTGCTGTCGGCAATGCGCACGTCAATGCAGAGGGTGTCGGCGTTGTTCTTTATCTGCTCGATAGCGCCGCGGACAATGGGCAGGTCGTCGGCGTGGAAGTGGGTGGCTATGCCCATCTGCTGACCATAATTGCGGGAAACGGGCTTGTAGCCGAAGTGCTCCTCCCACTTGGGCGAGCAATACATGGTGTCGTTTGCCATGTCCCATTCGAAGATTATGCCGCCAGACTGGTCGATGATAAGCTGGTTGCGGGCGATGGCGTACTGATATTTTTCATAGTCCTCCCGGGCGCGGCTGTTGTCGGAAACGGAGTGATAAACGTAATCCTGCCCGTTTTCCTCTGTGTAGAAGCGGAATTTGTCCTGTACCCAAACGGAACTGCCGTCCTTGCACAGTATGCGGTATTCGCATACGCTGCTGCCGCCGGAGGCGATCAGCTCAGTGGTGGCGGCGATGAAGTCGGAGCGGTCGGCGGGGTGGACGAGCCGGACATAGCTGCCGCCGAGATCCCGGGCAATTTCCTCGGCTGAGTAGCCGGTGAGAGCGAAAAGGGAGTCCGCGCCCGCGTCGATGGTCATGTCCTTGTTGCAGAAGCAGCGCAGAACGCTGTCGGTGAGTCCGAGGAGAGCGGGAGACTCCCGCAGAGTGTGGTCAATGGTGGTTTGCTGCGGGCTGTTGTCCTCTGTTCGGCGGATGATTATGAGCAGTGTGCGCTGCTCCTTGACCTGCGTGTTTATGCGCAGGGTGGTAAATTCGTAGGGAATGTAGCGGGATTGGTAGGGGCTGTAAATGCGCAGACGGAAGGTGCGTCTGTGGAGCTCCGAGGGGAAAAACTCGGTTTCGTAATACTGCTGCAGGGAGTCTGCCAGCTCCTTGTCATCGGGGTGAAAGGTGGCGTTGTGGGCAAGGTACTCGAAAATGTCCACGGAAATGTCCGGAATCACGCGGAATTCGGGGTTGGGATTGTATACCACGTGGTAGAGCCTTGAGCCCAGGTCGGCTTCGATAACGGTGGCGTTGGTGTAGTGAAGGAGAGCGCTGTATTTTACCTGCGCCAGCTCAAGGGTGTTCAGCTGAGCCTTCTGCCTTGTGGGACCGGGCAGCGGAACGGCTATCTTGTCGGACTTGGGAGAGTAGCCGTCGGCGTATTTGTGAGCCAGCTCCACGAACTGGTTGCGCACGTTCTTGAAGCATGCCAGCAGCTTGGGGGAAAATACGCCGCATTCGCCGTTGAGGATCATGTTCAATGCCTTGCTGTATTCGTAGGCGGGCTTGTATACGCGGTGGGAGGTGAGGGCATCGAATACGTCGGCTATGCTCACCACCTGCGCACAGATGGGAATATCGTCGCCCTCGAGACCTGCGGGATAGCCCTTGCCGTCCCAGCGTTCGTGGTGGTAAAGGGCGATATTGTATGCGTAGCGCAGCTCGTTCTCGCTGGCAATGCCGTCCAGAGTCAGCACGAGCTCGCCGCCCACGGTGGTGTGGGTCTTCATCAGCTCGAACTCCTCCGGAGTGAGCCGTCCGGGCTTGTTGAGCACGTTGTCAGGAATGGATATTTTGCCGATGTCGTGGAGGGTGGAGGCGCTGGCAATGGCATCGATGGCCTCGGGCGTGAGGTTGTATTCGGGGCAGCTTTCCGCGACCTCCTCCAAAAGTATCTGGGTGAAGCGGCGGATACGCAGAACATGGTTGCCGGATTCGGAGCTGCGGTGCTCGATTATGGCGGAAAGCGCGTCCATAACTACCTGCTTGGAGTTGATTATGGTCTCGCTCTGCTCTGCCACAAGGGTCTCAAGATGCAGCTTGTGCAGATAAATGTCTATGAGTATCTGCAGGCGGCGCTGAACGCCCTCGGGCGTGTAGGGCTTGTAGACAACGTCGGTAACGCCCAGGCGGAAGGCTGCCTCCTCCTGCTTGCCGGTTCCGCTGTGGGTCAGGAAAAGCAGGAAG
>JAFXFT010000060.1 GCA_017513385.1 Oscillospiraceae bacterium
CGATGAAATCCTCACATATCTCGGATGAAATCTGCTTAGCAGATGAAATTAAATCCGTCCCATCTCCCGACTAAGTCGGATTTCATCACGAAGTGATTTCATCCACTGAATGTGGATTTATTCCGTCATTATGGACGGATTTAGTTGAAAATGCCCCACATTTGTCACAATCAAATGTGGGGCATTTTCTGGTGCCGGTGACCGGGATCGAACCGGTACGTGGGTCGCCCCACACGGGATTTTAAGTCCCGGGCGTCTGCCTGTTTCGCCACACCGGCAGCTTAAGTTGCCATGTATTATAACACTATTTCTACCCCGATGTCAATCTCAAGAGTGAGGTTGGTGAATATGTTCAGTTTCATGACTATACATATATATGAGAATTTTGGTTAAAAGTATGCGGTGGGGGGGGATATGCCTTGCTGTTTTAGGCACTTATGTCAAATCTTTTCCAAATGCATTTTTAAAGCATTTTCGTTATCGACAAAATAACATTTCTATGCTATAATCATGTTGATCAATTTGGGTCAAACTCTGCCTTTTTGGCACATTCCCGAATGTATCTTTCAATACCGCGCGGAGGAAAGTAATGCTTAGCATAAAGAACCTGAATTACACTGTCGACACTGAAAAAGGGCAGTTGGATATTCTTAAAAATATCAACCTTGATATAGAACCCGGCAAGTTTGTTGTTATCACCGGTCCCAACGGCGGCGGCAAGACCACTCTTGCAAAAGCCATCATGGGTCTGGTAGAAGCCACCTCCGGCAGCATCGTCTACAAGGGCGAAGAGCTGGTCGGAAAATCCGTTACAGAACGAGCCCGTCTCGGCGTCAGCTACGGTTTCCAGCATCCTCCCCGTTTCAAGGGCATGCAGGTTATCGATATGCTCTCTATCGCAGCAGGCCAGAAGCTCAAGAGCGCTGATTGCTGCAGCTACCTCACCAAGGTAGGTCTTTGCGCCGAGGAATACGTTAACCGCGAAATCGACACTTCCCTTTCCGGCGGCGAAGTAAAGCGCATCGAGATCGCCAGCATTCTGGCTCGCAACGCTTCCCTTATGATTTTCGACGAGCCCGAGGCCGGCATCGACCTTTGGAGCTTTGCAAAGCTCACCGAAACTTTCGAAAACATTCACAGGAATTCTGACAGCACCATCATCATAATCTCCCACCAGGAGCGTATTATTCGCCTTGCTGACGAGCTCATTCTTGTTTCCGGCGGCACCGTCTCTAAGCGTGGCAGCGTGGCTGAAGTTTTCCCCGAAATCATGGACGACACCAAGATTGGCTGCGCCCTCATGGAGGATACAGGCAAATGAGCAAGAAAATGACTGAAATAGAAAGAAACCTGCTCAGGGAAATTGCTGACCTTCACAAGATCCCCGAGGGTGCCTACAATATCCGCAAGGACGGCGAACTCGAAGGACGCAACAGCACCGCCAACATCGAGATCGTCAACAAGACCGACGTACCCGGCATTGATATCATCATCAAGCCCGGCACAAAAAACGAAAGCGTCCACATCCCCGTCATCATCACCAAGACCGGTCACAGCGAAGTTGTTTACAACGATTTCTTTATCGGCGATGACGCGGACGTTCTTATAGTTGCCGGCTGCGGTATCCATAACAGCGGCTGCGACACCTCCCAGCATGACGGCATCCACACCTTCCACGTCGGCAAGAATGCCCGCGTGAAGTACTTTGAGAAGCATTACGGCGACGGTGACGGCACCGGCGAGCGTATTATGAATCCCAAAACCGTTATCCACATGGAGGAAAATTCCTACATCGAGTTGGATATGGCTCAGATCCGCGGCGTTGACAGCACCAAGCGTGAAACCGTTGTCGATGCGGCAGAGGGTGCCGAAGTGGTATTCATGGAGCGTCTGCTCACCCACGATAAGCAGAAGGCCTATTCCGACATGGTCATCAACCTCAATGGCGAAGGCGCCAAGACAAGAGTCATCTCCCGTTCCGTAGCGCAGGACGATTCCGAGCAGGTGTTCCGCCCCATCGTAAACGGCAACGCTCCCTGCTTCGGTCACGTTCAGTGCGACAGTATCATCATGGGTCACGGCAAGGTAAGCTCCGTTCCCGCTATCTCCGCCAACCATGTTGACGCTCAGCTTATTCATGAGGCTGCCATCGGTCGCATCGCCGGTGACCAGCTGCTCAAGCTCATGACTCTCGGTCTCTCCGCAGAGGAAGCAGAGGAAAAGATCCTCACCGGCTTCCTGAAATAATTTTTGGTCAGCCTACACGGTCTGTTTTGCCGCGGACAGTGTTTGTTGATATATAGCCCATCACGTGAATCCGGACGGAGCATTTGCTCCGTACCTATTAAAAATAGGCGTAAAGGAGTTTGAAAAATGGCAAAAAAGTTTACTACAATCGAGGAAATGGAGCAGGATACTAAAATCCTCAAGGTCAAGGCCGGAGAAGTCGGCATTGACACATGGGAAGACAGAGCTGCTGCCCAGAAGAACCACTGCCTGTTTGGTGAGAACGGTGTCTGCTGCCGCAACTGCTCTATGGGTCCCTGCCGCATCACCCCCAAGTCCCCCAAGGGTATCTGCGGTGCTACCGCTCATACCATCGCCGGCAGAAACTATCTGCAGTTCGCAGCCGGCGGCGCTGCTGCTCACTCCGACCACGGTCGTGAGATCTGCTACACTCTCGCTGAGACCAGCCCCACCGGCATCTACAAGGTTAAGGACGAGGCTAAGTGTATCGCAATTGCTAAGGAATTCGGCGTTGAGACCGAAGGCCGCGACATCTACGAGATCGCTCACGATCTGGCAAACGCAGGTCTGAACGATTACGGTAAGCCCTTCGGCTTCCAGACCTTCATCAACAGAGCCACCGACGAGCGCCGTGCAAAGTGGGAAGAGCTGGGCATCTCCCCCCGTGCCGTTGACCGTGAGGTTACCGAGTCCATGCACATGTGCCACATGGGCGTTCAGGCTGATCCCGAGGGGC
>JAFXFT010000061.1 GCA_017513385.1 Oscillospiraceae bacterium
CTCAAGTGGTACAGTGAGATATCGTAAGATAGTAAAAGATAGCAAAAGAGGCTGCTCCAATTGGAGCAGCCTCTTTTGCTATCTTTTACTATCTTACGATATCTCACTGTACCACTTGAGTGCAGAAATGGGTACGCGAATGGAATAGGAGCGAGGACTTTCCGGAGAGTAGAAGTGCAATGTAATCTCATCCGGATGGTCGGCATGGTAAGTATTTATATTGCACAGTGGCGGCAGCGTACTGATGTCGCCGTCAAAAGCGTCGCTTATGGTACAAAGCTCCTGCCAGTTATCAACAAGCAGCTCCTGCCAATCAAGCCGCTCTCCGGTTTGCAGATCATAAAGCAGACAAATTTCGGATTCCGGCCATGTAATGGAGTCTGCTTCGTCATAAAAGTACATAGCAGATGCCCTGAACATAGCGAATCTGTCGCCGTATTCGGTAAGATACCAACCATAATGTGCGGCAAGACCGCGAATATCATCAACGGACTCTGCCAGATCATCTAAACCGTTGTCACGCAGAAATTGCTGCGCGCTTTCAACGCTTACCGCTTCAGTTTGCTGCAGAACGTCTTCGTTTATTTTACGTCTTGCTTTGCTGTTGCCCCTGGTTTCGTCCAAAAGCGAAACGGCATAATAGCCATCATGAACGAAGGTATACTCCGGGAGATGGTACATCTGATTGAGAACTGTGTGATGATATGGCGTGGTCTGGTGTTCGGGTTCTACGAAAAGTCCGCTCATATCACGGTATATTTCGGAGCAGAGAACACCGGATTCGCGAATGAAAGAGAATCTGTATCCTTCGCTGAAGCAGTACCCGCCATAATTGATATAAATTGCTTCCGGGCTGATAGCCCAGCCCTCAACAGGGAGATAGAGAAAGTCTTGTTTCAATTCGGGATATCCAAGCCATTCGTCCATAGCGGATTGAGATGCTTTTTTTAGAAAATCGTTGAGATATTCATCGATATCGAGTCCGCCGCGGAACAATGCTTCAGGTTCAACAACTTCACCGGTGAAAAGATCCCAAGTGCAGCATTGTGTATGATAGTAGTTATCAATGCCGCCTCCAACAGCAGTGTAATATACTTGACTTACAGTAGCCCATATATATCCGTTTTGAGCTTTTACGCTTACTTCGGCACTGGGAATATGGTCAATGCCGCTGTAAGGATACTGGAAATATTTCCAGGGTGTCAAAGCTATTTGCGATTTGAGAAAATCGTAGAACTCATCACTGTTTTCGTCTGCTTCAGCTACTGCATCGGCAAGCCAAAGGTTTATTTTGGCTTCAAGTTCCTTGTTTTCAAGACATTCCAAGGTATATGTAATGCCGGTAGTGTAGGGAACAAGGTCATCGATGCGACTATATCTTACAGCATCTTCGGGGATTACAACATTCAAAGGTAATTTACTGCTGCCGTATTTAAAGGCGACACTTTTGAAAAGGGGAGTATCCCAATTTCCTGCTCCGCAGCCTACGCCTGAATATGCCTCGGGTAATTCTTCGGCGGAGGAATAGTCAAATTCGATATCCATAACAGGCACATATCCTGCGTTTGCTATCGCCAGTTGCCCATCCGCGGAGGTGATCCAATCGCAAAGGCGGCGGACAGGGGATTCAGCGGGCTCGTCGGCACGGAAAATTGCGTAATTATCCGACAGCAGAGGATATTCGCCGCTTGCCATAGTTTCCTTTGAGGGAACAACGCCGTCAACGGCAATGAATTTTGTGTTGCTGATGTTAGAGTACATGTCCGCAGCGTAGGAGTATACGGAATAACCAATGGATTGCTCTGCGTTATCGTTGATTGCCACTACGTCTATTACAAGTGACATAGAGCCGGGACGCAGCTCTGTGGGAGCGTCCATAAGGGGAGTGTCACCCATGAAATCCACCATATAGTTCTGGCTGCCGGAGGTGTTGTTGCGCTGGTATGCTATTATGGGCATGTCGGGACCGCCGACCTCGCTCCAATTAGTTATCTTGCCGGAATAAATATCGCGCAGCTGCTGCTGGGTGAGCATGTCAACAGGATTATCCTTGTTTACGATGAATACAAAGCCCTCCCGTGCGATTGGCAACTGCTCCAGCTCAATACCTGCGTCGGCTGCCTGCTCAAGCTGCTGTTCGGAGAGAGGAACGCTGAAAATAAGGTCGACATTTTTGTTTATCAGATTATAAAAGCTGCCGTAGGTAGTAGAATGAGCAACCTGATTTTTGGCATCTTCTGCACTGATGTCAAGAAGCGCAGCGCGTATGCCCGCTTCGAGGGGGATAAGCGAAGTGGAACCGTCCATTGTCGGCATGTTTTCAGACCACCATGCTGCGTCGATAACTGGTTCAGGGGTTGCTTCGGGAATAGACTCCGGAGTGATGGTTGGAACAGGCTCGGGAGTTGAAGATGGTGTGATTTCAGGTGTAGGAGTTGGCTGTACGGGCGAAGGAGGCAATGTTTCTTCGACGATGGGAATGACCTGTCCGCAGGCGGATAAGGCTAACATCAGCAGTGCCAAAAGCAAGGCTAATTTCTTCTTCACAAAATCCCTCCGTTCACGTTGCTTCATACTTATATGTCGGATAATGTGTAATCGGGGACATTATTTGCAATTAGGGGCGTTGTCATATTTTTCGAAGAATTCCATAATCTCGTTATAATATGCATCGTGCTGCACAAGATAACTCAAACCATGGGTAGCACCGTGAGCGATAAAGAGTGTCTTGGGAGCTGTGCAGGCTTCGTAATTCTCCAGTGTCATTTCCATGGGTACAAAATCGTCTGCGTCGCCGTGGGCAAAGAAAACAGGACGTGTGTTTTCCTTCATAGCATCAAGCGTACTGTAATCATCAAAATCAAATCCGGCAGCAAATTTGCTGTAGGCACTTACTGCTGAAACAATTCCTTTACTCGGTATCGGACTTTTCTGCTGAAATACCCTGCTGATTATAGCTTTTGGGGTGGTGTAGCCGCAATCGGCGATGATACCTTTCACTGTGTCGGGAAGAGGGAGGGCACTTGCCATGAGCACGGTAGCTGCGCCCATGGAGATGCCATCAAGGTATATTGGGAGGCTGCCGAAACGCTCGGCAGCATACTGAGCCCAGTCTCGGCAGTCAAAGCGTTCAAACACGCCATATGTGATGTAATTGCCCTCGCTGTTGCCATGAGCACGCTGCTCTATGATAAGCAGATTACAACCTACCTCGTAGAACTCTCTTGCAGCGAAACCGAAATCTCTCAGCCAGTTTGATCGGAAACCGTGGAACATGATAACTGTCCGCTTCGCATTGTCACTCAGGTACAGATGACCGACCAGCTTGAAGCCGTCGAAGCTGGTTATGCTGACATCCTCGTGTGTGGTTTCACGCAGCCACTGCTTGCCGGCGTTAACCTCATCTATAAATTGTTCATTACCGAGGAAAAAGTCACTTTCCTCAATTTTCAGCATTTTCAGGTCAGGTGCCTTGCGGGCAGCGGCAAGCTTATGGAGAAAATTAAGACCCCAAATTGCACCGGCTGCAGTTGCCAAAGTGCCTGCGGCAGCTATGATTTTGGCGGATTTCTTTTGCTTCATGGACAATCACCTTCCGACTAAATTATAGCAAAAAATGTAAAAGAAGACAAGCTTTGTTGACATTGGATTTACATTGGGCTAATATATTTATGGCTCGGATGAAGTATATTTTATGGAGGATCGCTATGAAAAAGCTTCAACTGATCATAAATCCCACAGCCGGTACAAAGCAGGGAAAAAAGTACCTTGCGGAGATTATTGCGTACTTCGGCAGTAAGGGATATATCAGCACTGTTTTCGTCACAGAAAAACGTGGAGACGCAACCGAATTTGTTGTAAACTACGCCGCAGAGCATGATCTTATTGTTTGTATTGGCGGTGACGGTACTTTCAATGAAGTGGTGGCGGGGCTCATTGATTCCGGGATTGATGCGCCGGTAGGCTACATTCCCGCAGGAAGTACAAACGATTTTGCAGCCAGCTTGAAGCTGTCTACGGATATTATTCAGGCTTGCAGTGATATAGCAAACGGCAAGGAGAGAAAGCTGGATATAGGCCTTTTCAATGGAAGAAGCTTTTCCTATGTTGCCTCTTTCGGTGCATTCACAAAGGCGTCCTACACTACGCCGCAGAGTGTCAAAAACGCGCTGGGTCATCTCGCTTATGTCCTTGAGGGTATAATGGATATTCCTCAGATAAAGCCCGAGCATATAAGCATAGAGGCCAATGGAGAGGTAAGGGAAGGAGACTATCTGTTTGGCGCGGTAAGCAACTCCACCTCGCTGGGTGGGGTGCTGACGCTTGACCCGGAACTGGTAGATATGAATGACGGAGTATTTGAAATAATGCTTATTAAGTCTCCGGTCAATATCACGGAGCTGAACACCATAATCAAGGCGCTGGGAACTAAGCAGTATGATTGCTCTATGATAGATTTCATTAAGGCTGATCATGCGGTTATCCATGCTGATAAGAATATGGCTTGGTCACTGGATGGAGAGTATGAGCAGGGCAGCGAGCGCATAGAGGTCATAAACAGCCACAGCGCAATAAGACTTATAACAAGATAAAACCAAAGCGGACACTTCGCAGTGAAGTGTCCGCTTATATTATTTGATGCTATTGAATAAAGAAACGTGGTAATTTTTATTACTCCATTACAGTGCCGTCGGGGTGGAAGAGAGGCAGCTTCTCAAGATAAATGATGTCATCACGCTTCTGAGCAGCGCCCTCGGCGAGAATGGCCATGCGTCCAACTATGTTGCCGCCGGCCTTCTTTACCAGCTTTTCAACGGCATAAATGGACTCACCGGTAGAGATAACGTCATCAACAAGGAGAACACGCTTGCCGTTCATCATTTCAGCCTCTGCAGTGTCCAGATACAGCATCTGATCCTTTGCAGTGGTGATGGAGCGAACATCTACCTGAAATACGCCGGACATATAAAGCTTGGGAGTTTTTCTTGCTACAAAATAGGTGCGGTCACCGTGCTGACGAGCCATTTCATGAGCGAGGGTGATGCCCTTGGCTTCGGCGGTGATTATGTAGTCATATTCGGGAGCAAGCTTAAGCAGCTCGCGTGCGGCGGCCTCACTGAGCTGAGCGTCGCCAAGTATAACAAAAGCGCCGATGGAAAGGGAATCGTTAACAGGGCAGATGGTCAGCTCGCGCTCAATACCTGCGATAGTCATTTTATAGGTTTTCATATACAACACCTCTGCATAGCGTTATTAATATAACAATTATATATCTTTCAACAGAAAAATCAATAAAAACTTAATTCGGATATTTTCTAAAAGATACTATTGTCTAAAAGAAGAAAAAGCGTTATTATATACACGTATAATTATGTATATTGATAAGGAAGTAAACAATGGATAATAAATGCAGAGTAATTACCGCACTGTCCAAGGACGGCGGATTCAGACTGCTGCTCGTTGATTCCACCAACGCAGTGGAGAAGATGAGACAGCTTCATATTACCTCAAAGACCATGACCGCAGCTCTCGGCAGAAGTATTACCGCCTGTGCCATTATGGGTAAGATGCTCAAGTCCGAAAAGAGCAGCGTTACCCTCCGCATCGATGGCGGCGGACCTGCCGGTCGCATCGTATGCGTAGCAGACTGCGAAGGAAATGTGCGCGGCTGCGCGGATAATCCCGATGTTGAACTTGAACCTAACGATCAGGGTAAGCTGGACGTAGGCGGAGCAGTTGGTAATAATGGTTCTATCTATATTGTTAAGGATCTTGGCTTCGGCGAGCCTTACGTGGGGTACTCTCCCATAGTCAGCGGTGAGATAGCCGAGGATATTACTGAGTACTATACCGTAAGCGAGCAGACTCCCTCCGTTTGCGCCCTTGGCGTAAGAGTATTTCCCGACGGAAGCTGCAAGGCAGCAGGTGGATATATTCTTCAGCTGATGCCCGACGCAAATGAGTTTATTACTCCCATACTGCAGGCAAATATCGATTACATGCCTTCTCTGTCTCAGCTTATTGCCGACGGAACCAGCCTTGAGGAGATTGCGGGTATGATTTTCGGCCTTGTGGAATTCAATATCCTTGAAGAGGGTGAATTTGAATATCGCTGCACCTGCGGCAAGGAGAAATATGCAAAGGCACTGGTTGGTCTTGGCAGCGATGAGCTGCGCAATATGCGCGACGAGGGTCAGCCCATCGAGATCGTTTGTCAATTCTGCAATACCAAGTACGAATTCAATACAGAGGAACTGGACGAGCTCTATCAGCGTGCGATAGCAAGAGCGGAAGCAGCTGCAGCTGCGGCAGAAGATGAAGAAGAGGAATAATTGCGTATGAAACGCTTTATTGCAATAATTTTGATACTTGCGCTTATTGCCTGCGGCGGATATGCATTGGCTGCCGGAGGCGGCGCAGGCGACCCGCTTATATCCCTCAGCTACCTTATTGGTACAGTGAAGGAATTCATTGTCGGTGAAACTGAGGCAGAGGCAGAGGAGAAGATAGGCGCGGTATACGAAAACTATGTTTACCGGCTTGAGGATGCATCGTATTTTTACAGCAGCGATATGTCCCACACCACCCAGTTCACAGACGTGACCTTTGAAGAGAGCGGATATATTGAGCTTGGCAAGTTTGCATGCTTTATGCCCACCGAGGGTAAGTTCGTCATGCGCGTTACCGAGGGAGATGTTATAGACATCTCTACCGGCGAAACCGTCAGCGACGGTACGCCTATGACGCTGAACCACAAGTATTTTGCGGCTGAAAATGCAGTTGCAAGGGCTGTGGCCTATAGCCCTGACGCTGTAGGTTTTATTGACGGCTATTACAGAGTATGGGATGCCACCGGCTTCGTCGATAACGATATGTTCATCGATATGTTTGGCCATTGGGGCGCCGAATATGTATATGAGCTGTACAATATCGGTGTAGTTGACGGCGTAGGAGAGCACAGCTTCTCTCCGAATACCAAGGTTACACGAGGCATGCTGGTAACTATTCTTGGTCGAGTATACGGAATAAGCCCCGATTATTACACCGATACCGGATTTGATGATGTTGATATCAATAAGTGGTATGGTCCTTACGTTGCGTGGGCACGTGAAACGGGTATAGTCGAAGGTTATGACGAATATACCTTCAAGCCAGAAAACTATATCACCCGCGAACAGATGGCTCTTATATTCATGCGCTTTGCAAATCATACCGGTATAAGAATAACCGAAACAGATATGGAGCCCTTTGCCGACGAAGATCAGGTAAGCTCCTGGGCGCTTGATGCAGTGCTTTATGCTCAGCGCATCGGACTAATAAACGGTAAGGACGGTAACCTCTTCGATCCCAAGGGCACTGCAACTCGCGCCGAGATGTGTGCCGTTACCAGCCGTTTCCTTACAAAGGTCAGACATGAAATATCGTAAATATAATATAAATTGGAGGAATAACTAATGGGTATCAAGGAAAGCATCTACGAGTGGATAGATGCCCACGAGCGTGAATATGTTGAAGACGTAAAGCGTCTTGTCGCTGTAAAGAGCGTCAAGGGACCTGCCGAGCCCGGTAAGCCCTATGGCGCAGGCCCTGCAGCAGCACTTGCAGCTGCAATGGAAATGTGCGAAGGCTACGGCTTTGCAGTAAAGAATTACGAGAACCATGCAGTAACCGCGGATATGAACGCTTGCGAGCCCGGCGTAGATATTCTCGCTCACATGGACGTAGTAGGTGAGGGCGACGGTTGGGATACCGATCCCTATGTTCCCACCGAGAAGGACGGCATTCTCTACGGTCGCGGCACCAGCGACGATAAGGGTCCTGCAGTTGCAGCTCTCTACGCTATGCGCGCCATCAAGGAACTCGGTATTCCTCTTACCAAGAATGTAAGACTTATCCTCGGTGCAGACGAAGAGTCCGGCAGTCAGGGTATGGTTTACTATTATTCCAAGGAAAAGCCTGCTCCCGGAACCTTCTCTCCCGACGCAGCATTCCCCATTTTCAAC
>JAFXFT010000062.1 GCA_017513385.1 Oscillospiraceae bacterium
CCATGACCACGATCATGAGCACCATCATCACCATGATGAGCACTGCGAGTGCGGCTGCCATGACCACGATCATGAGCACCATCATCACCATGATGAGCACTGCGAGTGCGGCTGCCATGACCACGATCACGAGCACCATCACGAACATTGACAATTTAAGGGCGGGGCGCAGCAGCACCCTGCCCTTTTTGCAAAATATAAAGGAGTGGTAGATATGGAATTATTGGCACTTATTCAAAGTATGTCCGCGCTGTCCATAATTATTTTCATAGTGGGCGTAATCCTGCTTATCGTGGAAATGTGTACCCCCGGATTTGGCGTGGCAGGCGGCTTGGGTCTTGTGTGCCTGGTGGTAGACATATTCATTACCGCCAAGACCTTTACACAGGGACTCATCATGACGGGTATCGTCGCGGTAATTGTGGTGATACTGGCTGTGGTGTCTATCGTGCTGGTGTCCAAGGGCAAGTTGCCCGCCAGCCTTATGCTCAAGGACGCTACAGATAAAGCCTCGGGCTATACCGGCGGCTCTGATAAGAGCGCATACCTCGGCAAAACCGGAAAAACCATCACAGAGCTTCGCCCTGCCGGTGCTGCTGAACTGGACGGAGAGCGGCTGGACGTTGTATCTCAGGGCGGCTTCATTGAATCCGGAGTGGACGTGGAGGTAATTGAGGTCAGCGGCAACAGAATAGTAGTCAAAGCAGTCTAAAATAAAGGCATAATATAGAAAGGAAAAGTAAGTATGGAATTTTACGGAATCATTATTGTCATCGCTATTGTGGTTGTGTTCCTTGCGCTGTTTTTCCACTTTGTTCCCGTAACCCTGTGGATCAGTGCGCTGGCAGCCAACGTAAGAATCAGCGTATGGACTCTCGTCGGTATGCGTATGCGCCGCGTAGTTCCCGCAAGAATTGTCACCGCTATGATCAAGGCAAACAAGGCCGGTCTTGATATTTCCATCAACAAGCTGGAAGCTCACTATCTCGCAGGCGGTAACGTGGACCGTGTTGTAAACTCTCTTATCGCCGCTCAGCGTGCCGACATCGGTCTTGAGTTCGAGCGTGCCGCTGCTATCGATCTTGCAGGCCGTGATGTTCTCGAGGCTGTGCAGATGAGCGTTAACCCCAAGGTTATTGAAACTCCCATTGTAGCGGCTGTTGCCAAGGACGGTATCGAGCTGCGCGCCAAGGCAAAGGTAACCGTACGTGCCAATATCGACCGCCTGGTCGGTGGTGCAGGTGAGCAGACCATCATCGCCCGTGTAGGCGAGGGTATCGTTACCACCATCGGTTCTGCCGAGAGCCACAAGGAGGTTCTTGAGAATCCCGATAAGATTTCCCGCACTGTTCTCAGCAAGGGTCTTGAGGCTGGTACCGCATTTGAGATCCTTTCCATTGATATTGCCGACATTGACGTAGGCCGCAACGTAGGTGCTCAGCTGCAGACCGATCAGGCCGAGGCAGATAAGCGCATCGCGCAGGCGAAGGCAGAGGAGCTGCGTGCAATGGCAGTTGCCCGTGAGCAGGAAATGAAGGCCGCCGTACAGGAAATGCGCGCCAAGGTTGTCGAGGCCGAGGCTGATGTTCCCCGCGCCATGGCTGAGGCTCTTCGCAGCGGCAAGCTGGGTGTAATGGACTATTACAATATGCAGAACGTTATCTCCGACACCGATATGCGTAAGGCAATTGCCAAGGATGAGGAGAAGCAGTAATGAAGCGGGCAGACATGTACCCCCGCCTTGCGGTGAATGAGCTGCGGCAGGCGGTGCAGGCAGTACGTCAGTTTGCAGGTCAGCCTGCCGAAGACGAGGAAGGCTACGATCCTCACGTAGAGCACCGCGACTATGAGCGTCTTAAAGAGGAAATGCGTAAGACCAAGGCTGAGCTGGAAAAAATCAAGGCCCACGAAAGGGAACTTACCGATGCTCTCGCTGAAGCTGAAAAGCGTCCCGCGCCCCGCAGGGAGGAGCGAGACAGCATCAGCTGGAAGCGCGCAATAGTGCTTTCCGAAATACTCGGTCCACCCCGCAGCAGAAGAAAATAAAAAAGAAAGCCGAAGACCTCAATGGTCTTCGGCTTTTCTGCATATTTGGGATTACTCGTCGAGGCGAAGAACTGCCATGAAAGCTTCCTGAGGAACGGATACGCTGCCGAGGCTGCGCATACGCTTCTTACCTTCCTTCTGCTTTTCAAGCAGCTTCTTCTTTCTGGTAATGTCGCCGCCGTAGCACTTGGCAAGAACGTCCTTGCGCATTGCCTTGATAGTCTCGCGGGCAATGATCTTGCCGCCGATGGCTGCCTGAACGGGAACCTCGAACAGCTGGCGCGGAATGTGCTCTTTGAGCTTTTCTGCAATACGGCGTCCGCGGGCATAGGCCTTATCCTTGTGAACGATGAAGGACAGTGCGTCAACAACGTCGCCATTGAGGAGAATATCCAGCTTGACCAGTTCAGACTGGCGGTATTCCTCCAGTTCATAGTCCAAAGAGGCGTAGCCCTTGGTGCGGGACTTCAACGCA
>JAFXFT010000063.1 GCA_017513385.1 Oscillospiraceae bacterium
GCGCGCAAGCGCAGGTTTGATGATATTTGCCGCGTCGATCGCTCCCTCGGCGGCGCCCGCGCCGATAATCGTGTGAATTTCGTCGATGAAGATAATAAGCTCGGGATCCTTCTGTGCCTCGTGGAGGGAGTCGGTGCTGACAACGTTGAACTGAACCTGCATGCCGCCCAGCTTGAAGTAGGTCTTGATGAGCTGCTTGAGCTTCATTGCGCCTTCGTCGCCTGCAACGGAGTTGGGGGAGAAGCGGATATTCAGCTGATCGCCGTTGGTAAGAGCGCGGTGAGGCAGCTTTGCGGCGGAGCGGAGGTAAGCGGTGGGACCGTTCTTATCGAAGCCCTGTCTGGGGCTGATAGCGTCGGCGATGGGCTCGCCTGCCTTACGTCCGTCGGGAGTTGCATGGGTCATCTTACCCTGATAGATGTGAGCGGTCATGGTGAAGGTACCGCCGGAGTAGTGACCACGGGAGCCGGTGGCGTTGGTCATGATCTCAGCGAAGAGACCAAGTGCCCATGCTGCCAGTTCGTCGGCCTCGTCGTTATCGTTGCCGTAGTGGGGGACTTCGTTGATAATGGTCTGACGCAGCTGCTCGTAGCCTTCCCAGTTGGCTGCAAGAGCGTCGAACATCTCTCGGGTGGAAACGGTCTTGTCGTCGAAGCAGAGCTTCTTGATAGCCATAAGGCTGTCGCCGACATTGGCGGTACCGCAGGCGGTGAGACCTACGCGGTTGTACTTTGCGCCGCCGTTGTTAACGTCCTTGCCGCTCTCCATGCAGCCGTCCATGAGGGCGGAAGCTGCGATGCAGGGGAAGTACTCGCCGTAAACCAGCTCGAAGGTGTTGGCATAGGAAACGCTCCAGTCGAGAACGTACTGCATTTCCTTCTTGAAGTTCTCCTTGAATTCCTCGAAGGTATCGCACTCGTAAAGCTTCTTGCAGGGCAGTGCGGTCTTGCCGGTCATGGGGTTGACACCGCCGTTGATGGTGATAAGCACAACGGGAACCATGTTCCAAATGGACTCAGCGCCGGTGCAGCCGCAGGCGGGCCATTCATTGCCGGTGCCGCCGGGCTCAACGCAGCCGACGATACTGTAGTTTGCTGCATCCTCGGGGGTGAAGCCGAGATCCATCATTGCGGGAATAATGACCTCGTCATTCTGCATCTGAGGAATACCGCCGCAGAGCTTGGAGGACTCAATACCAAGTCTCCAAATGTCATCGGGAGTGCCGGGGTGAGTACGCAGGGCAACGGTGGGATCGGGGAACTTCATGCGACCGTAGGTCTGCAGGAAGCAATAGGTAGCGGGAGTGGTCTCGTCGGTGCCGTCAGCGGAGCGACCGCCCAGAGTGAGGTTGATGCCTGCGGTGGGGGTGAGACCGTTGTAGATGTTGGAGTAAAGGCTCTGGCCCTGTGCCTGCAGCTCAATGATGCGCTGGTTGTTCATGGAGAAGCCGGGCAGAACGATGATGTCGCTCAGGCGAAGAATAAAGGCATCGGTCATTTCTTGAGCCTCTTCCTGAGTGATGGTGCCTTCCTCAAGCTGCTTCTTGAGCAGGTGACCGGTGTACTTGTCGATACGACCGATGGACTGACCGTGCTGCTGAGCATCGGTGGAAAGGATTATCTGATAGAAGATAGCTGCCTGCAGACCTTCCCAGTAGGTACGGGCAGGATTTTCCATGATCCAGTCAAGGCTGTCGGCCATCTTGTAGAGCTCGGCCTGACGCTTCTCGTCCTTGGTCCAGACTGCCTTCTCACGGCAGGCATCAGCGTAGCGCTTGGAGAGAACCATAGCGGCCTCGCAGACGCGGATAACGGAATAGTAGAAGATGTGGGGCTTAGCGTCGTTGCCGTAGATGCGGCCCTTCATAGCGTCCAGCTTAGCCTGTGCCTGACGCTTTACCTCGCCGAAGCCAACGTTGATAGCCTTGTCGAAGTTGGCTATGTAGTGACCCTGGGGCATGCCGGATACACCGAAGAAGAAGGGATCGCGCTTGCCGGAGCCAAGGAGGCAGCCGTTGCCGCTGGCTTCCCAGAAGTCCTCGGTCATTGCGCCCTCGACCATCTTGGAGATGGTGCGATCTTTCCAAAAGTCATATGCCTCGCGGAAGACCTGGCGCTGCTCGTCGCTCATGTAGATGGAGTCATGGGACTGCCATGCCTTCTTGAAGTTTTCGTCGGTGTCATCAACGATGGAGGGGATCCAGCGGCAATTCCACTCAACGTAGGGACTCAGGCAGCGCTCGTCGGGACCGGGAGTGCCAACGAGAATGTCATCTTCAAATACGTTGCACTTTTTCTTTGCTGCCCACTCAAGAAGTGCACCGGAGCGCTTGAGCAGGGGGTACTCGTTCTCGTGAGCCTTGTAGTAATCGGTGTAGATCTTGGTACGCTCAGAGTTAATGGTCATGTACTTGCCGCCGGTGAAAACGTCACGCTTTGCACGTATACGCTTGATACGGTCGGTCATGGGTGCGAATTCGAACATTGAATGATCAACTCCTTAGAATGTGTTTGTATAATATTTGTGTCTATTATAATACAAATTGCACTGATTTACAATGGACAATTACAGTGCTTCGGTGATATAATTTAATCAGCTTAGAAAATGATACCGGAGGTACTTATATGCTTACAGGTAAGATATATGACATTCAGGGCTTTTCCGTGCAGGACGGCCCCGGAATAAGAACCACAGTTTTTCTTAAGGGCTGCCCTCTGCGCTGCCCCTGGTGCCACAGCCCCGAGTCCCAGCTGTTCCCCACGGAACTCAACTGGATGCAGGTTCGCTGTCTTGGTACAGATGCCTGCGGCAAGTGTCTTGACGTATGCCCCAAGGGAGCGATAAGCATCGGCGAGAGCACCACCAATGCCATGGGCGAGCCCATTACATATCCCGACGTGGACAAGACTGTCTGCGACGACTGCGGCGCATGTGCCAAGGCCTGCAAGGCCACCGCTCTCTATATGTGCGGCGAGGACAAGACCGTTGACGAGGTAATGCACCGTCTACTCCGCGACCAGCCCTTCTTCGAAGAATCCGGCGGCGGAGTTACCGTTTCCGGCGGCGAATGCCTGTGCCAGCCCGAGTTCACCCTTGAGCTGCTCAAGCGCTGCAAGGAGGCAGGTATGCATACTGCCGTTGACACCACCGGCTTTGTAAAGTGGGAAGTTATCGAGAAGGTCCTGCCCTATACCGACCTCTTCCTCTATGACCTCAAGTGCATGGACAGCGCTCTGCATAAGCAGGTGATCGGCGTGCCCAACGAGCTTATTCTCGAAAACGCAGAGAAGATAGTGAAAGCAGGCGGCAAGATACAGGTTCGCATTCCCACTATCCCCATGTTCAACGAATCTCAGGAGCACTTCGTCAAGTACGGCGAGTTCCTCAGCAAGATAAAGGAGGGCATTGACACAGTTCAGCTGCTGCCCTATCATAAGCTGGGTGTATCCAAGCATCAGCGCCTTATGAAGAAGGAAAAGATTTTCGTGGCCGAGCCCCCCAGCGACCAGCTTATGCAGGCACGCAAAAAGCAGCTGGAGGCATACGGTCTCACCGTTACCATTCACTGAGGAGTGTTATATTGAAAAAAGTCATTGCACTGATGTTGGTGCTCATTCTATCCATGTCATTTGCGCAGGCGGCGTCGGCCTATGACAACGATACGCTGAAGCAGGCGGTTCAATCCGCGGCAGCGGCGGTGAAAGCGGACGACCCCACCCTTGGCAGCGAGTGGTTTCTCGTAGCCGACAGCACCTGGCAGATATGCGGCTTGGACGACAGCTACCGCAAGGCCTATTACGATAATATCGTGGAACTGCTGAAGGCAAATGACGGCGGTCTTGGTGTGAGCCGATTCACCGAATATGAGCGCGTTATTATCGCTCTTACTGCCTTGGGCTACGATGCAAGAGATATTGAGGGCTACGATATTATTTCCCGACTGGCGGACTACGACGTGGTAAAGAAGCAGGGTGTAAACAGTATCATTTTCGCCCTTATTGCTCTTGACAGCGGTCTGTATGATATGCCCACCGACCCCAATGCAGCCAATCCCAACAGCAGGGAGAAGATGGTGGATAATATCTTGAACCGTGAAATTGAAGGCGGCGGATTTGCCCTCAGAGGCGATGTGGCTGATGTGGACATAACCGCTATGGCCATTCAGGCCCTTTCCAAGTATACCGAGCGCGAGGACGTAAAGACTGCCATTGACCGTGCGGTTGCCGAGCTTTCCCGTCAGCAGCTGTCAAACGGCTCCTTTGCCTCTCTTTCAGGCAAGTCTGATGAAGGAACGGCGGAGAGCACCGCCCAGGTAATTCTGGCCCTTACAACTGTGGGAATTTCCGTTGACGATGCCCGATTCACCAAGGATACGTCCGTTATGGATGCGCTGTTGAGCTTCCAGCTTCCCGACGGCAGCTTCAAGCATCTTGAAAGCGATACCGAGGGCGACTATGCCGCCACTGTGCAGTCGATGCACGCCATCTGCGCTGCAGTGCGGGCAAAGGAACAGGGTAAGGCTGCGTA
>JAFXFT010000064.1 GCA_017513385.1 Oscillospiraceae bacterium
GTAGTCTCCAAGCAACGCTCCATTTTCCATCAGCAGAATAGTAACACCCTGATTTTGGCCATCCTTTATCGGGCGGCAGCGCACGCACAACGGCATCTGGCTCTGCGACTTTGATGATCTCTTCGATGACCGCTGCGAAGTCTGCGCCTTTGGGGCTTCCGCTGCTGAATGCTCCGGGTACGTTTTCCCACACCATATATCTCGGTCGAATAAACTGACCTGATCTTCCTCTATGTACATCCGCTTCTCTAAGCTCCTTTACACATCTTATCTGCTCCATGAACAGGCCGCTTCGCTTTCCGGCAAGCCCCGCTCTCTTTCCCGCAACGGATAAGTCCTGACAAGGGCTGCCGCCTGTTACTACATCCACCGGCTCAACTTCAAGCCAGTTTATTTTTGTAATATCTCCAAGATGTTTCATTTCTTCTCCCATCCGTCGCCATCCCGCATATCGGGCATATGTAAAGCGGCTTTCCGTTTATCTTTCCTCGCCGCTCCATGCTCTGCCAGCACATCGGGCAGGCCTCTCTAAATACTTCTTTGTGGGTCCTCATTCGAATCCCTCCACGTCTCAACAGCTTTTACAAGAGCATCTATAACAAACTGCTTGTCCAGCAAGACTAAATCTGTTATCCCTTCCTGCCTTGCGGCTTCAACAGCTGCTCTGACTATTTCATCGTCCATTGCGCTTAATACTTGCGCTTTATATTTGTTTAATTCTTCGCGCATGATGCCGTTAACGGTTATCGTTTCGCGACAAACAGCATCGAACTTATAAAACTTGATCGGGTCTTTTATTGTCATATGTTCCCTCCAAAACAGGAGCTTTCGCCCCCGCTCTTCACTTCTTCTTATCGATATACTGCTGTGCTACCCACAAACTAATTGCACCTAACATCCAGCCGATATCGAGAATTGCAAAAACTACCAGTACAGTCTCAAACATTTTCATTCCTCCTTTGTCATTAATCACTTAACAACAGCCCATAGGGAGGAAATCCTTTGGCATCACCTCTTTTTGCGGTTTTCTTTCTGTGCCTTTATCTTTTCATCCACCGCGCGGCAGCCGTCGCCTATCGGCGCAATATAGCTTTGCGGACAAGCCCTGCAGCAGTATCTGCAAGTCAGCATTCCACTTATCGGGCATGTCCTTAAACCGCTGTCGTAAAACTCCCGGCGGCAGTGCGCACACTTTTTAAATGTCCTTTTATTGTCCATATCAATAAGGCAGATATACCGGCTCAGTCAGCTGGAAGCACTCTTCGCCGTAAATATCCTTCTCCGGCAAATCTTCGTCCCAAAGATAATTCTTTCCGAATAAGTTCATAAACTCGGCGCGGCTGTGATCCCGCTCAAACGCCCGCTGACCTATCCGCTTTAACTCGTTGGCAAATTCTCTGTTGTGGTGGGCAAGGTCGTGCCAGTCATAGCGCAGCCATACCTTAAGGCCGTATTTCTCGCTCAACTGCCTCCTGCCGTTGCCTCCGAATATGTGATGCTCATGCAATCCGCTTATATCACCCGTCTTGAAGCACCTTTTTTCTTTCTGCAGCACTGAGCGCATTTCTTAGCCCTCCATAAACTTCCGTATGATCATATCGTCCCAACTCTCAACCTCTACCGGAGCGCTGCGGCATTTGTCCCAATCGTCCCTAATGGCGTTATGTATAACAAGCGTCCAGTCCTTCCAGCCGTTACGGTTGCCGGTCTTCTGCGCCTTTTCGTCAACTACCTTTATCGCTCTTTCAAGAACGGTGCGTCCGTATCGCTGCTCAAGTGCCGAATGCTGCGCATCAGTCAGCTTTACCCAGCCGTTTTCGCTGCGCTTTACCTGCGGCTGCTTCGGTTTGTTGAGCAGCGCCGAGGCGGGAAACAGTATCCCTTCACTTATCAACAGGGACTTATAAGCCGCCTCGATCTGCGCCTGCACCATAGAAAACGGAAGCTGTTCCTGCGGGTCCATCTCTTTTGCCATGACTGCGGCGGCACCCATTATGTCAGACAGCTTGCGCTTCAAGCTTCCAAAAGCCTTTTTATCTTCCATCTCAGCAACCTCCGCTTACAATCGCATCAAATACCCTTCCGGCTTCTGCGGAGAGGATAAAGTAAAACTCTTTTCTCGCATTGATAAGCTGCTCAAGCTTTGCCTGCGCTACGATCAAGTCCTCATACTGTTCCAGCGGAATCGTTACTTTAATATCCATATTGATTTTCCTTTCAATTTAAGGTATAATTACCTTACACGCTTGGTTTATGCCGCTTTGGTGATTCGCACTCACCGGGCGGCGTTTTTCTTTTCTCTTTCAAACTTCATGCCGTACCTACTGGCATATTCTTTCACTGCTTTATAAGTAGTCCCTAACCTCTCTGCCGTCTGGCGCAGCGTTAAACCTTCCATTTGGCATTGAATATATTCTTTGTGCCTGTCATTTTTCCGGTCGCGCGGCTCGTTGTATTTGGCGCTTTTCAATTTGATTTTCGGCAGTTTATATCCGTATCTTTGCACTATATCTGCAATTTCTTTCGTTCCTGTCAAATTCATATCTGCAAGTATCTGCAGCTGTTGCTTTTTATCTTTGGCATTGCGATAAATGATGCAGATATCATTTTCGGAATATGGAAGCATCTCTTTTAACCTCCATCCCGCAAAGTACGCCCAGCAGCGCAAAATACATTGCGCTCCATGCTGCCGCCTTTATATAGCTTTCTGTCACCGGCGCATCAAACGCCGCAGGAGCTGCCGCA
>JAFXFT010000065.1 GCA_017513385.1 Oscillospiraceae bacterium
ATCCCAATCTTGGCGTGGTTTATGCCAAAGAGGGTGTGTCCTTCGTAATGGCCGATATTCCCGGTATCATCGAGGGCGCCTCCGAGGGTGCAGGCCTTGGTCATGATTTCCTGCGCCACATTGAGCGCTGCCGCCTTATTATCCACGTCGTTGACGTATCCGGCAGCGAGGGTCGCGATCCCATTGAGGACTTCAAGGCCATCAATGAGGAGCTGGTGCGCTATAATGAAACTCTCGCATCCCGTCCCCAGATAGTCGCCGCAAATAAGTGCGACATCGTGGAAGACCCCGAGATGATGGAGCGTTTCCGCGCCTACGTTACCGAGCAGGGATACGAGCTCTTTGAGATTTCCGCCGCCACCCATCAGGGTGTGCGCGAGCTGGTACTGGCAGCAGCCGAAAAGCTCAGCCAGCTGCCTCCCATTCAGGTTTTCGAGCCCGACTACGTTGAGCCCGAGCAGGAGATGAACGGCACTGTGGACGAACTGAGCATCACCGTAGAGGACGGTGTATACCATGTAGAGGGTATGTGGCTGGATCGCCTGCTGGACAGCGTCAACTTCGGAGATCGCGAATCTGTTATGTACCTGGATCGTACCCTGCGCAACAGCGGTCTTTTCGACCGTTTGGAGGAAATGGGTATCAACGAAGGCGACACTGTCAGCCTTTACGAACTGGAATTCGAGTACAAGAAGTAATTTCATTTATCGGAGGTTTGCACTGCAGACCTCCGATTTTTGTTGGAAAACTAAAATACGTGTCATTCTGAGCGCAGCGAAGAATCTCCGAAGTTAAATTGAGAGTGGCAGTGAAATCAATGCGGAGATGCTTCGCGTTGCTCAGCATGACAAATCTTTGGCGCTTTGTGTAGGGCAGGGTGGTTTTAACGTGCAGCATATTTACCAATTTTAAACCGAACACGTATTTCTCATATATTGTAGTGCCGAAAACATGTTCGGTTTGTAAAAAAATGTCAAAAAGCATTGACCACAACCTGAATTTGTGGTAATATACTAATGGAAACAGGTTTCCGTAATTTCTTGAAAGGGGGGCAGAGCAATGAACACTATGAAAACTTCCGGGTGCGAAAACCTTGCAGAGGATTTATCGGCTCTGCCGATTGCCTGAATTATGTGTTTAGCGCCCGGGAGGAATGTTCCCGGGTATTTTTGTACCCAAATGAAAGATAACGAAAGTTTTTGCGTTATATATAGTGAAAGGAAGTGATACTATGGCAGGCGGTATTGACTATAACTGGTTGATGTCAAGCCAGCAGGCTGTCCGCAATATGGGCTTGGAGCGGTCAAGAAAAATGAAGCCCGACAAGAAGAATGATAAGAAGTTTCTGATTATAGCCATAGCAGCCATCGTGCTTGTGTGCGCCGGCATTTGCACTGTGCCTTTCTGGGGCGATATCCTGCTTTGGCTGTTGGACTAAGGAGGTATGAGCCATGAAGGAACGCAAGGAAAAGGTGAGCATGCTTACCGACCCCGGATATTTTGTCACATACGGCAGAATAATCGACCGCGGTAAAATGCCCAACCCGGGTAAGCGCACTAATTTGAAGTTTGTGCTGCTGGCTGTACTTTTGTGGCTGGGCGTGTTCGGTGGACTTTACCTTGCCGTCGGCTGGCGGTTTATGTTTTGAGATTGAAAGGAGTAGGCTATGAGTATAGGTGTTGACCATATCCATATGAAAGCCCGTGAGGAGGCTATGCGCGCCAATGCTCTGAAAAATGCGGATAGTGTGAAAGCAAACCCCGACAAGGATAAAAAGTTCCTGTTTATAACCCTCGGAGTACTGGCCGCGGTAATTGTAGGCTTGGTTTTGTGCATGGTGATCCCCAAGCTTATTGCGGGATAAGAAAGGAACGCATATGAGCCAATTTGATTTCAACAAAGCGCAGAAGGCTATGACTATAACCAAAGGCCGCGAAAAAGCAAGGTCGGCACAGCCGGGCGGCAAGCGTGATCTGAAAATCATACTCGGCATCATTGGCGGTCTTATATTGCTGTCGGTAATTTTGATGCTGCTGTGATTTTGGTGTGATAACAAAGGAGCTTGCCTATGATAATTCACTCTCAGCATTTTAAGGTTTTGCGCGATGCTTCACAAGGGGAAAAGCAGGGTAAACCCATTACGGCAGGGGAGATGAAGCCCCTATGGCGTACATTGGCTGCCGTAGCCGCCGCTGTGGTTCTGGTGCTGGGCGGTCTTACGCTGATAGCGGTACTGTGTACTTGAATGAGTGTTTAAAGGAGTGATACCATGTCCAGAGGAATGGATCCTAATTTTCTGCGAATGCAGCAGGAGGTCATGCGTAATAAGGGTCTTGAGCGGGCGAAAAATACCGCACCTGATGGAAAGCGCGATAAGAAAATACTTATTGCTGCCGCTGTGATTTTTGCCGTGCTGGCTGTGCTGCTGGTAGTGTTCGGATTTATGCGATAAAGTTTGGCCAACAATGTAGGGCAGGGGCGTGCCCCTGACGCAAAAACACTGTGAAAAATACACATAAACGGCTAATTATAAATGGACTGATTAATGATATGCAACAAAAATGCGCTTAGCTCCATTGAAACCATTGACAACCGGTTAACAACGCAGTAAAATAAATACGTAAGCGGTAGAGTATAAATCGATTACTGCAAAAACGTAATGCAATCCCGCCTTAAAACGGGATAGAATATATAAAGGAGAGAATTTATTATGACAAGCTTCAACAAGAAACCTGCTGCACCTGTTCAGGAAGAGACCAAAAAGAAAAAAGTAAGCCCCGTGGTCGTAGCAATAATCGCTGTTATCGTGATTGCAGCCATTGTAGTTATTCCCATGCTGGGAGAGCTTCTGTAATAAAAGTAAATCAGCGGTACAAAAAAATCCCACGCGTCACAATGACGCGTGGGATTTATATTTAATTGGGAAAGTCTATTACAGCTTGCCTACGATCTCTGCGGTATCCTGAGCGATCATGAGCTCCTCGTTGGTGGGGATAACCCAAACGGTTACCTTGGAATCGGGAGTGGAGATGATAGCTTCCTCGCCGCGCATGTTGTTCTTCTCTGCGTCGATCTTAACGCCGAGGTACTCGAGACCCTCGCAGATGGAGGCGCGCATGGTGCCGGAGTTCTCGCCAACACCTGCGGTGAATACCAGGCAGTCCAGACCGCCGAGAGCAGCGGAGTAGGAACCGATGTACTTCTTTACTTCGTAAGCGAACTTCTCAAGAGCGAGAGCGCAGTCCTCGTTGCCCTTGTTTGCTTCGGTCTCGATATCACGGAAGTCGGAGGAAACGCCGGAGAGAGCGAGAACGCCGGACTTCTTGTTGAGCATGTTGAGGCAATCGTCAGCGGACATGCCTTCCTTGTTCATGATATACTGAGCTACGCAAGCGTCGATGTCGCCGGAGCGGGTGCCCATGGGAACACCGGCGAGGGGGGACAGACCCATAGAGGTATCCTGGCACTTGCCGTCCTTAACAGCAGAGAGGGAGGAACCGTTACCCAGGTGGCAGACAACGATCTTGAGATCCTTGTTGCCGTCCATCAGCTCGATGCAGCGCTTGGAAACGAAGCGGTGAGAGGTACCGTGGAAGCCGTAGCGGCGCAGGTGATCCTCAGTGTAGTACTTGGTGGGGATAGCATAACGATATGCCTTGGGAGGCATGGTCATGTGGAAAGCGGTGTCGAAAACGGCAACCTGGGGCTTGCCGGGCATTGCCTTCTCGCAGGCCTCGATGCCCATCAGGTTTGCGGGGTTGTGGAGAGGGCCGAGGGGGATGCAGTCGCGGATAGCCTGCTTGCAGGCCTCGTCAACCAGGCAGGACTCTACGAACTTAACGCCGCCGTGGAGAACGCGGTGA
Organism: Oscillospiraceae bacterium; assembly: GCA_017513385.1. Lineage (GTDB taxonomy): Bacteria > Bacillota > Clostridia > Oscillospirales > Oscillospiraceae > RGIG6375. Next base: position 3,865 of record JAFXFT010000065.1, read on the forward strand.
CCAACAGCATCGATTTCGTCAACGGTCTTGATAACGCCGTCTACGGGGTCAACGAGGATAGCCATAACTGCCTCGATGGCTTCCTTGTGAGTGGGCATGGGAATGTCCTTCTCAACCTTCTTATCGGTTGCGGGAACCTTGTGGGTCAGACGACCGTCAAGACCGATACGCTCGCAAAGACCCTTGGCGGTAACGTCACCGGTGTTGGGGTCCATCAGCTGATACTTAAGGGAAGAGCTACCTGCATTGATAACAAGAATGTTCATTTGCTGTGATTCCTTTCCGTATATATTGATATAATTTAAAAAACGGGTTAAAATATGAATGTGCACGGCAGGAAAATAATTCCTGATGCCATAGCCTTACTATTTTAATATCATTTTTCCCATAAAACAACCGTTTTTGCAAATTTTTTTAAATTTATGCTGATTTTTGGGAGGGTTGACTATGAAAACAGTCGGAATAGTCGCCGAATATAATCCTTTTCATAAAGGGCACGCGCTTCATATAGCCAAAACAAGGGAAATTGTGGGCGAGGACGCTGCTATAGTATGCGTAATGAGCGGCAACTTTATCCAAAGAGGCGAGCCCGCCATCTTTGCAAAGCATACCCGCGCCGAGGCTGCGCTGTACGGCGGCGCTGACCTTGTGCTGGAGCTGCCGCTGCCCTATGTGCTCGCCTCCGCGGAGAAATTTGCCATGGGCGCCATGGCAATACTGGATTCGCTGGGCTGCGTGGACTACGTTTCCTTTGGAAGCGAAAGCGGAAATACCGAGGAACTCAAAGAGGCGGCGCAGATACTGCTGCGGGATGATTTCGGTGAGGTGCTGCGGGAAGAACTGCGCGTGGGCGTATCCTTCGCTGAGGCGCGTCAGCGTGCCATGGAGCGTATTGCGGACAAAAGCATGGACATGATGGCAAAGCCCAACAATATCCTTGCGGTGGAATATATCAAGACCCTTGCAATGCTTGGCTCGGATATTGAGCCTCTGGCAATAAGCCGCAAGGGCGCAGGTCATGACGAGGCGCAGGAGCGCGATGGCATCTGCTCCGCATCTGCTATCCGCGCAAAGATAAGAGCGGGGGAGAATGCGTCCGCCTATATGCCCCGGGAGGCAAACGCGCTTTTTGAGATAGAGCAGAGCGCGGGCTTTGGTCCGATTACGATGGAGGCTCTTGAACAATCGGTGCTGACACGGCTGCGCATGATGACAGAGGAAGATTTTGCGGCACTGCCGGATATGAGTGAAGGTCTTCACCTGCGATTGATGCGCGCGGCAAAGACCTGCGGAAGTATCGATGAAATTTATGAAGCAGTCAAGACCAAGCGCTACGCGCTCTCACGTATACGCAGAGCTGTTGCCTGCGCGTGGTTGGGAATAACCGCCGCCGACTCCGAGGGGCTGCCGCCCTATGTGCGGGTGCTTGCCGCCAACGATAAGGGCTGCCGCCTGCTGAAAACGATTAAAAAGAATGCCGTGGTAATAACAAAGCCCACCGCGGCCCGTAAGCTTGACGAGCGCGGCAGGCGATTTTTTGAATTGGAGGCAGCCGCCACCGACCTATACGTTCTCGGCGGACAAGAGCCGGAGAACCGCCGCGGCGGAACCGAGTGGGAGGTTTCTCCGGTGATAAAGACCTCAGCAGCAAACAGCTATAACGTACCCATCAGGCGCAGGCGGAAAAGTGAATGAAAACCCCTCGTATTCTGTGACGGGTTCGCCGTTTTCAAATTCGCAGAAGAATCCGTCGCGAATGAAAATGCTGCTGCCAAGACGCTTGACGTAGGCTTCTTTCATGCACCACAGACGAGTGAAACGCTCGCCCTGACCGGTAGGTGCAGAAAGAACGTACTGCTGTTCTTCGGGAGAGCATACTCTGCGCA
>JAFXFT010000066.1 GCA_017513385.1 Oscillospiraceae bacterium
ATACGCACACCCTGCATCATGCCCGCCTTACCTTTGGGGGTAAGGTCGCGAATGCGGGCGCCGAAAACTGCCATGCCGGCAAGGTAGCCGCACATCATCAGCAGAGAGCCCACGAACACCAGCGCGGTATTTTTGAAAACATAGAGCAGCACATAGCCCGCCAGCATCCACACAAGAGATACAATGCCGGAGCTGCGGAAGCCATTTTTGTCATAAACTCTGCCCCAGAATGCGGTGACAATGGCAGCAATGATAATGGCGGGAGCCATTACGAAAACGTAGTTAGCCATGCCCAGCGAGACCTCGTAATAGAGGATAAGGTAGGGCATGAATATCTGAATGGAGATATTGAAAACGATGAAGGCGGCAAGGCTTGCGTACAGGCGGGCATTTGCCCCTATGGTGGAGGGGCGGAAGCCGTAGATAACATTCGACCAATAGCCCGTTTCGCTGGGCTTGGTATTGTTGTCCTTAATAAGGAAGATACCCAGTATACCAACCAGAGTGACCACTGCACCGATAATGGTGAATATAGCGCTCCAGCTCTCAGCCTTATCAAGGTCGAATGCCATGAAGCCGCCGAACACAACAAGGATAGCCACAAGGGGCATCATTGCGTTCACGCCCTCGGCTGCGCCGCGATTGGACTTATCGGTGGAGTCGGTGAGCCATGCATTGAATGCGGCATCGTTGGCAGAGGAGCCGAAGAAGGTCATTACGCAGTCAAGAATTATGGTCAGCGATACGCCCACCGCAGCGGCGGATGCCGCCATGGGGAACATCGCCCCGATACGCCCCGTATCCAGCAGGGCAAAACAGAACACGGACACGCCCCAAAGGATATAGCCCGCGCAGATAAAAAGCTTGCGCTTGCCTATCTTATCGGAAAGCGCACCGATAAGCACCGTAGTCAGCGTAGCCGCAATGGCGCTGGCTGCGACCATAAGCGAAATATCCCCCGCCGTGGCGCGGAACATTTTATAGATGAATACGTTGAGGTACATATTCTCGACGACCCACGCCACCTGACCTACAAGGCTTACCAGCGTGAGGGCTATCCAGAATCGAGCCGAAAGCTTAGTTTTCATGGTATTCCTCCCCAAAGGGTGTTTTCTATCAGTATACACCAGTTGCGCAGCAAAAGACAAGACCCCGACTTCATGTCGGGGTCTTGAAGCTGTTTTGATGAAATTACAGTGCCTGCAGGCGGGCGATGCACTCTTTGGTGGTCTCGGAGGCAACAGCGCCGGTCATAAAGTTGGCGCAGGCGTGACCGGAATATTCCAGCCAGTTTGCAATGGTGAAGCTGCGGGCGGTCTCGTCAAGCTCAAGAGTCTTGAGAATGGGGGCATACTCGCAGAGAATTTCCATAGCGGCTGCGTTATCGGCAATGTCGCCCAACTTGCTCATTTCGGTAATGCCGGGAGGAGTGGGCATACCCATACCGCCGATAAGGCAGGCAAGAGTCTCGAAGTGCTCTCTGGTGGTGAATGCGTTGGGCATCATCATAGGAGGCGCTTCGTACTTCTTGGGATGCCAGAGGTCGTCCAGCCATACGCGCAGGCGGGGCATCCAATCGTCCTTGCAGGGACCGATCATGCCCTCGGGAGTGCCGAGAGGCGTAATGTTGCAGACTGCGCCGTGGTCGCCGGGAGTATAGAGATGATACTCAACGGGGCGATCATGCTTGCTCATAGAGTAAACGAAGCGGGTGGACTGCTCCATGGAAACCATCTTGTCGCCGTAGGAATGGACAACGAATGCAGGCGGAGTATGGTCACCGATAAGCTCTTCGTTCTTGATGGGCTTTACAACCAGCTTGTTATTCTCAAAAACTGGCATATCGATATTGATGCAGGGGAAGCAAAGAAGCATTGCGTTGGGCTTGTTTTCCTCGCCGGTAACGCCTGCCTTAGCCTGAACCTCGGCATCGTTCCACAGAACGCCGAGACCGGAGGCTACGTGACCACCGGCGGAGAAACCGGCGATAACGATTTCGTCAGTGTTTACGCCCCACTCATCAGCGTGGTCGCGAATGAGCTTCATAGCCATGGATGCCTCGATGACCGGCTGAGGCCATGCGCAGCGCAGACCAACGGAATAGAAGAGTACGAATGCATGGTAACCGATGCCAACGAAGCTGGACGCCATTTCCTCCTCGGAGCTGAGAGCGATATATGCTCCGCCGGGGCAGAGAACGGCTGCGGGCAGCTTTACGCCGGGCATCATGGTGTCCTGAATATAGCAGCGCAGGAATACATTGGGGTTATCGCCTATAGGAAAAGTAAGAACTTTCATGCTTTTCTCCTTTTTTGTGCCTTAAGGTGCCGAATCAAGACTCGCCGCAGGCCTTCTTGCGGGAATATGCGTACAGTTCCTCGCCGAATACGGGGTTGGAGGTTGCGGCGGAGTATGCGAAGAAGCAGGGCTTGCCGGGCTGCATGTACTTGTCAACGAACTCGCGGGCAGCGGCGCGGATCTCATCGTCGGTCTTGCCTTCAAGATCAATGCGGGGATCTACACCAATGAGGATCTTGTCGCCGTACAGCTCATAGACCTCGCGGGAGTCAACGATATTCTGGGGGAACCATGCGTCCCAACCGGCAGCGATCATGTTGGGAACCTGCTTCAGATTCTGACCGCAGGAGTGGAGCTCACAGGTCTTGCCGCGGCTGTGGAGGTAATCGGTAACCTTGCGCATTGCGGGAACGATCATCTCAGCGCAGAGCTCGGGAGAGAAGAAGGTTTCCTTCTGTGCGCCCCAGTCGTCATGCATGGAGAAGCCGTCCAGCAGAGGATATGCATCGATGCAGTGACCGAGGATCTTGATATAGAGGTCGGAGAGCTTGTCAAGGAAGGTCTTGACGGCTTCCTTCTGGTCCTCATCGTACAGAGCCATGAGAGCACCCTCGAACTCCATCATGGAGATAAGACGCTCAAACCAGCCGTTGAGGAAGCAGATGGTGTTATAGGTATCTTCGCTGAAATAGTCCTTATTGGCTTCGGCGCTGCCTGCCCAGTCCCATGCGTCAACATCGGGCCACTGAACCTTCTCAAGCAGCTCCTCTGCATCCTCTGCAAAGGGCTTGCCGGGGCGAACCATGGAGCCGCCTGCGGTGGGGATATATTCCCACTCGATGCCAAACATATCGGGAATGAGAACGCCGGCCTGAGGCTCGACTCTCTCGGCCTCGAAAACGAAGGCGCGGGCAATATTATCAGGGTTTACCTTGGGGGTCATCATCTTCATATCACCGGCAAAATTCTGCCAGTAGGGCTCGCGGCGGAAGGTGGCCTTAACTGCCTCGCGGATGGTGCAGGGATAATTGTAAATAGGAGTTTCGCCTCTGCCAAACATACCGGGCTTCTTGCCTACGATTTCCAGTTCCTTGGGATCAAACTTCGGGACGCTCATTATAACATCTTCCTTTCTGATATTGTGCCGCCTGCAAGGCAGGCAGCTGTGCCGTGAAAAAGTATTATTAACCACATAATATATGTTTGGTAAACGCTTGTCAATGCCTGTCAGTAAATATTTATATATAGAAAATCAGCCATCAACGAATGTCGATGGCTGATTCTGCATTTTCACTTACTCAGCGGAGAAATCGCTCTTGCCCACGCCGCAGAGGGGGCACTCAAAATCGGCAGGCAGGTCTTCAAACTTGGTGCCGGGGGCAATGCCGTGCTCGGGGTCACCGGCTGCCTCATCGTAAGTCCAGCCGCAAATGTCGCATACGTATTTCATATAAATCCTCCTTGCGGCAATGCCGCGTAAAATATTAGCAAAAACCCTCACGCATGGAGGATTTTTGCCATAATCGCCGGTTGCCCAGTGGGCGAGGCGATTGGCTTTTTATAATAATAGTGTGATTTTCACACTATGCCTCTTTTTTCAAGTTTTTCTTTTATAGTGGGGTATCTTTCCATATCTGTATGGGGAATAAATTTCGCTGCCTGCATGCGGACGATGAAGTCCGGTATGGAGGCAAACTGCACGCAGTAAATGCTCTCCGCCAGCTGCTCAAGCTCCGCAAGTCTGTTTCTGTCAAGAAGCAGAATGCGTGCACCCTCAAGAGAGGTATTGTTGATACAGCTGTATTTTTCCCGGGGCAGGTCGGGGAAAATACCTATGGTTATGGCAGACTCGAGGTCGGAATGCGCCGCAAAGGCGCCCGAAAGGTAGCAATGCGCCAAATCCTTTTCGCTGCAGCCCGCAGTTTCCAGCAGGCACTCGACCATGATATAGGCAGCCGCTTTGGTGTCGATATACTGGTGAATGTCTGTTTGGGAGAAGTACAAAGGCTTACCTATTCCGGATTCATCCGCCTCGGCGTAGATCGCCGCCCATTCGCCCTCATCTTCAATAAACCGAATTCTTTCGGAAGCCGAGGGTTCGAGAGCACCGGCGATATTTATCCAGCCATTAAGGCGCATCTGGGCAAGAAGGTCGATTATGCCCGAACCGCAGATACCCAGCGGCGCAGTGCCGCCGATGGTAGTATACGTCAGCTCGCTGCCATTTATTTTCACGGTGTCGATAGCGCCGTCATCGGCACGCATACCGTATTTGCTGATATA
>JAFXFT010000067.1 GCA_017513385.1 Oscillospiraceae bacterium
CGACGGTAGCAAGGGCTCTGTAACTATCGGCGGCACGGTTTCCCCTGCGGGCGGCAACTTTGAAGAGCCTGTAACTCAGGCGACACTGAAGGTTGTCGGCGCCTTCCATGGCTTGTCCCGCGAACGCTCGGACGCAAGAAAATATCCCTCTATTGACGCACTCATTTCGTGGTCGAAATATACCGGTGTTGTCCAGAACGAGAAATCGGAATATTGCAAAAACATTCTTCTGCGCGGCGATGAAATAGGTTCCATGATGAAAGTAGTAGGCGAGGAAGGCACCAGCCTTTCGGACTACGTCACCTATCTCAAATCAGAAATGCTGGATGCGGTTTATCTCCAGCAGAACTCTTTTGACCCAACCGACGCAAACTGCGGCAAGGAACGCCAGCGTTATGTTACCGATAAGCTCATACGTGTTCTCGGCAGTGAATTTGCATTGACCGATAAGGATAGCGCCCGCAGCTTCTTTAACCGTATGCGTCAGGAATTCCTTGACTGGAACTATACCGAGTATGAAAGCGAGGATTTCAAAAAGCTTGAAGCGGAGATCGACGCTATATACGCCGACGGTCAAGGTGAATTGAACCATGAAGCAGAGCTTCTGTTAATGTGAGGTGAGCGCGAATGAATAAAGTTTTCAATAGAATTGAATCCATTACCGGAAACGTCATCACCGTAAGAGCTGAGGGCGTGCGCTATCATGAGCTTGCCCAAATAACCACCCGCTTCGGAAAATCCCTGGCAGAGGTCAACAAAATTGACGGAGACCTTATTTCCCTTCAGGTTTTCGCCGGCGGTCAGGGCGTTTCAACGGGTGATGAAGTGCGTTTCTTAGGACGCGAAATGCGTATATCGTTCAGCGATGATCTGTTAGGCCGCATATTCAACGGTTCGGGCGAACCCAGAGATAAGGGTCCCGCGCTAACCGACAATATGAAACCTATCGGCGGACCATCCGTAAATCCCACAAAGCGTATTCTTGCAGACCGCATGATGAGAACCAATATCCCAATGATCGATATGTTCAATACTTTGGTTGTTTCTCAGAAGCTTCCCATTTTCTCCATTTCCGGCGAGCCATATAATCAGCTTCTTGCCAGAATTGCGCTTCAGGCTGAGGCGGATGTAATCGTACTCGGTGGTATGGGTCTGAAATACGATGACTTCCTTTATTTCAAAGACGAGCTTTCAAACGGCGGCGCGTTAGGCAGAAGCGTAATGTTTATCCACACCGCGTCCGACCCCACCGTTGAATGCATGATGATACCCGATATGGCGCTGGCTGTTGCCGAGCAGTTCGCTCTGCAGGATAAAGATGTATTGGTACTGCTTACCGATATGACCAACTTTGCCGACGCAATGAAGGAAATCGCCATTACTCAGGAGCAGGTTCCTTCCAACCGAGGATATCCCGGCGACCTGTATTCCCAGCTCGCTTCTCGTTACGAAAAGGCGGTCAACTTTGCAGGCTCCGGTTCTGTTACTATTCTTGCAGTCACCACAATGCCGGGCGACGACGTTACGCACCCTGTTCCCGATAATACAGGCTATATTACGGAAGGTCAGTATTACCTCAAGGGTGGCCGCATAGAGCCCTTCGGCTCTCTTTCCCGACTTAAACAGAACGTAAATAATAAGACCAGAAAAGACCACCGAGCCCTCATGGACGCCATGATACGCCTTTACTCCTCGTACAAGGAAACTTTGGAAAAGAGAAGCATGGGCTTCGCCATGACGCGCTGGGACGATAAACTGCTGAAATACGGTCAGCTTTTTGAAAACAAACTCATGGATCTGTCGATCAATCTGTCTTTGGAAGGCGCTCTGGACATGGGGTGGGAAATCCTTGCCGACTGCTTCGATAAAGACGAGGTAGGTATGAAGTCAGAGTTTACTGACGAGTTCTGGCCCACTAAATAAAGGGGGGCTGAAGTTTGGCAAAAATCAAAATGACTAAAAGCGAGTTGAAGATACAGAAGGATGCCCTCAAGATGTATCAGAGATATTTGCCTACGCTGACGCTCAAGAAACAACAGCTTCAAGCAGAAATACGCACCATTGAAGCCAAAGCCGAGTCGGTAAGAAAAGCAAGGCAAGAACTTGAACGCGGCTTTGCTTCGTGGATCGCCGTTTTCAGCGAGGCAAATGCTTTCCCCGAGGGGATAATCACCGTAAGCAATATACGCAAGAGCATGGGCAATATAGCGGGCGTTGCTATTCCGGTGTATGAGGGCGCGGATTTTGCGCGAGGCGATTACGACCTGTATGAAACGCCCCTTTGGGTCGATATTGCCGCAAACCATATGGAAAAAGCCATGTCTTTGGATCTGGAGGCGGAAGTTCTCGATGAGCAGGTCAGACTTCTCGGAGAAGAGCTGCGGGCGACCTCTCAGCGTGTAAATTTATTCGAGAAGGTCAAAATACCCGAAACAAAGGAAAACATCAGAAAAATCTCCATTTATATGGCTGACCAACAGGTCAATGCGGTTGTTCGTTCCAAAATCTCCAAGAGTAAGATCGCCGCTCGCGGTGAAACAGCTTCGGGAACGGAGGTGTATGCCTTGTGATCGTGCCCATGAAGAAAGTATCCCTTATAATCAGGGGATACCAAAAGGCAGAAGCACTGAAAACACTCCGCAAGCTGGGCATCGTCCATCTTGAAGCGGCAGAAGGCTCAGGCAGTAGGCTGGAAGAACTTAAGGAAAGATTATCCTTGTTGGAAAACTCTCTCTTCACCGTATCGGAGAAGAAAATCAAAAATCTTGTTCAGCGGAGCATGGAAGTATCCGAAGCAATTGCAGCTGCCCGCGAAATCGCAGCTCTGTCGGAGGAAAAAAAGCTTTGTGCGTCACAACAGATAACGCTTAAGACAGAACTCGACCGGCTTTCAGGCTGGGGTGAGATCGATCCTGAGACCATCGAAGAACTGAGCGAAAAGGGCATTGATATTTCACTCTGCGAAATGCCTACATCGGAATATGGGGAACTGGACGATAGCTTTAAGACTGTCTGCCTGCAAAAAACAAAGACCTCTGTAAAGTTTGTGCTGATAAAAAGCGGCGAAGAAGCCGAGGAGCCCGATGCTGCGCGCTTAAAGGCATACCGCCTGGAATTGCCGCGTACATCTACATCCGAGCTGCGGCAAAGTATTGCAGAAATCGATGAACGCATCAGCGGGATCGACAGGGAGATATCCTCCTTTGCCGACTGCGCCGACGGAATCAGGAAGGCGGTTAAAGTCTGCGAGAAGGAAATAGAATTTGAGACATATGCCACGGGTATGGCAACCGAGTATTTATCTGCAGAAGGGAAGGGAAATGTTTCCGTATCATACATCACGGGATATATCGAGGCGGAAAACCTCCCCAAACTGCAGCAAAGTGCAACGGTAAACTGCTGGGGTCTGCTTACAGAAGAGCCCACAGAGGAGGACAACGTACCCACCAAGCTGAAAAACAACAAATTCGTAAGTCTCATTTATCCCTTAACCGACTTCCTGGGCACTGTACCCGGGTATTTTGAATACGATATCTCGGGTTGGTTTCTGTCCTTTATTCTGATATTCTTCGGAATAATTTTCGGTGACGGCGGATATGGTCTGCTGATATGTGCGGTGGCCGCAGTGCCGATCATTAAATCCCTTGCGGCAAAAAAAGAAGTTTCTCCCGTGTTTTTGCTCATTGGCCTTTTTGGCCTGTCCACAATTATCTGGGGTACTTTGACCTGCACATGGTTTGGCCTATCTTCTGAGCAGCTTCCCGGTTGGCTCAAGAGTCTTTCCATACCCGTTATCTCCAATGTTTACGCCGATAAGCTATGGTATCCGTTCTGGACAGATGGTGAATTCGGACTTACAACTGCGCAGAACCTACAGATATTCTGCTTCTCTCTGGCGCTTGTTCAACTTTCGGTCGCTCACATCAAGGTTGCTGCAAGGAACCGCAGATCAATCAAGCTTTTGGGTGACATAGGCTCAATAATGCAGCTTATCGGCATCTATTATGTGGTTCTCAGCTTTGTTGTAAACGGAGATGTTTTCAGCTTTGGACTGGTGCTGGGAGGCATTCCGGTGGGAACAGTTGCCCTTGTTCTGGTCATAGCGGGCTTCGTCCTCAGCTTTGTATTCTTGAACTATGAAGGCAATATTGGCAAATCGATACTTGCAAGCATGAAAAACATCGTTTCCGTGCTGCTTGGCGTGGTCAATGTTTTCTCCGATATAGTTTCTTATATACGTCTGTGGGCCGTGGGACTTGCCGGTGCGGCTATATCTGCAACCGTCAACGAGCTGGCAGGACCCTTGCTGGGTAACTTCATGTTTGCGGTTCTCGCAATCGTTCTGCTTGTGTTTGGACATGGGCTGAATATGATACTAAATATTCTGTCGGTCATCGTTCACGGCATCAGACTAAATACATTGGAATTCTCATCTCATTTGGATATGTCATGGAGTGGGCATAAATTCGTGCCCTTTGAAGAACAACTTGAAAAGTAAGGAGTGTCATTATGAATTTAGGTTTATTAGCAACAGCTTTGGCTATGGGTATTGCGGCAATTGGCTCCGCCATAGGTATCGGCACCGCCGGTCAGGCGGCTATCGGAGCATGGAAAAAGTGCTATATGAGCAACAAGGCAGCGCCCTTCATTCTTACTGTTTTTGCCGGTGCGCCCCTTACGCAGACTATTTACGGATTCCTTCTCATGCAGCAGATGAAATCCTCCGGCGCAGACCCGGCATTCCTCTTCGGTCTGGGCATAGCTTCCGGACTTGCAATGGCTATCTCTGCGGTCGTTCAGGGTAAAGCAGGCGCCGCGGGTGCAGATGCTCTGGCGGAAACGGGAAAGGGCTTCTCGCAGTACATAACAGTCGTCGGTCTTTGCGAAACGGTCGCGCTGTTCGCTCTCGTATTCAGCATGGTCGCACTTGGTTAAGTTATCTGTGAATAAATACGGCACATCGCTGTCGAAGTAAAAGTATGATAAAAAGGTGAGTAGGTATTTGCCTACTCACCTTTTATGCATAGTGCAACAAAGTAAAAGCGTCTGCCACAGTAAGTGACAGACGCTCTATCAATATCTAATTACAGGAACTTCTTCATCACGCGCATATAATCACGCTTGACGTTGAATACCGCCAAGACATATACTTTGCTTTCTTCTTTGCTATACAGATAGAAGAGTAGATAATCCTTATAAGTAATGAACCGATATCCATTGCTTTATAAAATACGGTAGTCATATTATAACTTAATTACGCTACGGTGTTAACGAGAACTGTCCAAGTATTTAAACTTCAATATAGTGCTAAGATGATATTGTTGAGTATACCTCCAGTACGATTGTAATTGTGCGTAGAAAACAGTACCGCATACCAAATATGTGTTACTTATGGTGTAAGCTTAACATCTACAGGTGCCATTGCAGCCCCCATGTTGTTGGCATCTGTTATGCCGGCATCAACTATTTTGCCGGTGGTAATGTGGGTTATATACGGCCCACTGCCGGACGAACGAAGTATAATGCTGCCGGAGGATGTGGCTGTCCACTGTGCTGTGGGTGTGCGTTGTCCACCGTATTCCAAAGGAAAGCGGAACTGTCTTTCTGCTGAACAGAAGTGGGAAGAGGTAAGGGCTGCCGTTATATCAGCAAAGCCACCGTCGAGTATAAGCGCCGCAAGTGACAGACTTTCTGCCATAGTGGAGCATGCTCCGTATAGCCCGAAAAAAGGAATATCCGCATCACGCATGGAAAATGCGGAGGCAATGCACTGGTTAAGCAGGTCGCCTGCAAAAAGATAATTTATTTCAGAAGGGGAGAGTGCGGCCTTGTCGCAGGCCATGGAAAAAGCCATCTTCTGCATGGCAGACTCCGCCTTCTCCCAGCTTTTTTCACCGAAATATGAGTCCTCGCTGATGTAGTCGAAGCTGTCCTTTAACGGACCTTCGCCTTCTTTTTTTCCTACCACACAGGCGTGACCTGCAATGGATGGGGGCAGCTGGAGCTTTACTGTCTGCGCACCTATTCGTTTACTGCTCAAAAAAATCACCTCGCTGCTGATAGTTTTCAACAAACGAGGTGATTTTATATTTCCAATTAATTCAAGAATTCCAGTGCTTTTTCAATAGATTCCCTTGCATCGTCGGTGAGGGGAACACCTGCATTGCGATGGTCGAAGCTGACGGTGAAAGCGGTAACATCAGCGCGCAGCTTTTCAAGATAATTACGGTTGAGAGTAGTGATAGCTTCATAAAGACTTTGATATTTATCGGCCTTCAACTCGCGTTTGCCGGCTTCAAGTATACCTGCAGTATGGCTTACGCATATATAAGGCTGGCTTTTCAGCTTTTCATGGAATTTGGGATCGCTGTCCCATAGGTAAGCTATATTGGAGAAGTAACGAAGCTCAGTGGAGCGTATACGCTTGCAGGCAAAGCAGGAATCGGAAAGCTCAGCAAGTTTTTCGCCTGCGTCCGCGTTGGGCTCTTTCTTGCTGAAAAGACCCTTCTTGCCGCCGACTTCTGTATCAAGCAGCTTATTCACATCGGCAAGATGGCTTTCAAGAATAAGAGCAAGTGCCAGTTTATTCTTCATGCTGCGCAGCTTGGCAAAGTGATCATGGCAGAAGCCCAGCTCATTCATCTTTATTCTTACGTCGGGCTCCATCATAGCAGCACCGAGAACGTAGGAGAGGTTTGTTTCTTCCAATGCCTGATGCAGGCGACACATGGGGCAGCCGTCGTGTTTATCAAAAGCTTCGTTTATTGGTATGGTAAATATTTTTTCGGACAAAATTCACACCGCCCTGTTCCATTCTGTGATTTTGTGGTACAATGTAAGATAATGACATTATTATAAACGGAAGTGCGGATTTATGCAATATATAGAACATGATGGCTTTGTGGAAATAGTACAGCCCGAGGACTTTGATCCGGTGAAGATATTTGAGTGCGGACAGTGCTTTCGCTGGAACGCCGATGAGAACGGTGTATATAGAGGAGTTGCCCACGGTCTTGCTGCAAAGGTATGGACTGAAAATGGCAGCATATTTATAAGTGGAAGCATTGAGCAGTTTAATGACGTGTGGCACAGTTACTTTGACATGGACAGAGACTATGTCCGGGCAAGAGAACAGCTTTCCATAGATGAATACACACGCGCAGCCGCTGAATACGGAGCGGGAATACGCATACTCAAACAGGATAAGTGGGAGGCACTGTGTTCGTTTATAATCTCCCAGTGCAATAATATCCCGAGAATAAAGAAAATAGTTGAAACTCTCTGCACCTGCTTTGGAGATCCAGTGGAGCTCGATGGTGTGACCATGTATACTTTTCCCAGCGCCGAGAAAGTGGCGAAGCTGACCGTAGACGATCTTGCACCCTTGCGCTGCGGCTATCGTGCACCATATATAATAGGGGCGGCACAGGCTGTGGCTGACGGCTCCCTTGATCTTGAAGCTTTGTCTAAGAGTGATTTTACCACTGCACTGAAAGCTTTGAAGGCAATGAATGGAATAGGGGATAAGGTAGCTAACTGCGTAATACTCTTCGGACTTTGCATACCCGATGCATTTCCTATAGACGTATGGATGAAAAAGGCACTGACCGCTCATTATCCCAAGGATTTTGATCCAAAGGTATTTGGGGAAAATGCTGGTCTTGCCCAGCAATATATATTCTACTACGCACGTTCAGGTAACGTATAATACATATAAGGAGAAGAAAAATGAAGTACGATTTTACTACTATTATGGATCGCCGCGGTAAGGACTCCGTGGCTGTTGACGTTATTCCTATGGACGGTGTTGAAGTCAAGGAAGGCTTCAGCAAAATCCCCATGTGGGTTGCCGATATGAATTTTGCTACTGTGCCCACTATAACCGAGGCTATAATTGAGCGCGCAAAGCATCCCGCTTTCGGATATTTCCGTACTCCTCCCGAGTATTATGATGCAATTATTCGCTGGCAGAAGGTACGCAACGGTGTAGAAGGTCTTGAGGCTGAGCATATCGGTTACGAAAACGGCGTTCTCGGCGGTGTAATTTCTGCCATTCAGGCATTTACCGCACCCGGTGAGCCTGTGCTGCTCCATTCTCCCA
>JAFXFT010000068.1 GCA_017513385.1 Oscillospiraceae bacterium
GCAACCACGAGGTAGATGAAGTCTTTGCCGTAACCCATCCCAGTATGTTCATCGGCGAGGGCCCCAATGTGCAGTATGCCGCCGAGATAAAGAAGCATGTAGAGACTCCCGTTGCCACTATCGGTGCTCTCGGTGAGCCCGAGATGATGGAGGAGATCATTGCCTCCGGTCAGGCAGACGTTGTTGAAATGGCCCGCGCACTGCTGGCTGACCCCGACCTGCCTCTGAAGATCCGCACCGGCAGAGAGGACGAGATCAAGCCCTGCCTGCGTTGCCTCAGCTGCTTCTCCACTGAGATGAACGTAGGCGAGCCCTACTGCGCCATCAATCCCGAGACCGGCCATGAGCTGGAAATGAAGTATGACACGCCCAAGGTGGTTAATAAGAGAAAGGTGCTGGTCGTCGGCGGCGGTATCGGCGGTATGCAGGCTGCTCTTACCTGTGCCGAGCGCGGTCATGAGGTTATCCTCTGCGAAAAGACCAATCAGCTGGGCGGCGCTATCCGCTGTGAGAAGAACGTACCCTTCAAACGCAAGCTGGATATGTACCTTGATCAGCAGGAGCGTGCCGTCAAGAAGGCAGCTATCGATCTGCGCCTGAATACCGAGGTAACTCCCGAGTACGCCGAGAATATCGGCGCAGACGTTATCATCGCTGCCACCGGCGCAAGACCCATAAAGCCCAATATCCCCGGCATTGACGGCGAAAACGTACTGGGCGCTGAGTTTGCATATCTCAATACCGACAAGGTCGGCAAGAACGTCTGCATTCTCGGTGCAGGTCTTGTAGGTCTTGAGCTGGGTATCTATCTGTCAATGCTGGGTCATAAGGTCAAGGTTCTTGAAATGGCTGACAGCATCAATGACGGCGGCAACTTCCTCCACGCAATCGGTCTGCGCGCCGAACTGGCGAAGCGCGAAATCGAGGTCAACCTGAGCACCAAGGCCAAGGAAATCAAGGCAAATGGTGTTGTTGGCGAGACCGCAGAGGGCGAGAAGTTCTTCGAGGCTGATACCGTTATCTACGCTGTGGGACAGCGTCCCATGAGCGAGGCCGCCCTGGCTCTGCGCTTCTGCGCACCCGAGTTCCACCAGATAGGCGACTGCATCATTCCCAAGAACATCACCAATGCCACCGGCTCCGCATTCATGATAGCCCGTGACATCGGCAGATTCTGATACATAAAAAACAACCGCAGCGGAGTTAAATCCCGCTGCGGTTTAGCTTATCAAAGGAGTTTTTTGCGCGAGTGCCTATCTGTTCGTCACACCGGAGATTCCCACGCTGCGCTCGGAATGACAAATCTTCAGGTTCTACCGTTGTAGTTTGCAGCGCAGAAACTCCAAGTATGTCATTGCGAGGAGCAAAGCGACGTGGCAATCTCCAGCCTGAAAGTTATCTGCTCGTCACATTTTCCGGTATATTATTCAATGGGTTTGCAGATCAGCCTGTCTATCTTTGTCTTGATTATATTGCTGGAAACCTCGGGGCGAAGAACCATCGCGGTGTCTGCGCCGCGTCCTGTGCCGCCGACAGCAACAACAGGCTCACCGGTCATGATAAGGCCCGCGTCTGCCGCCATTGCGCAAATCTCAACGCAAACCTTGGTGCCCTGACCGAACATGCGCAGGGTGTGGGCTATTATCTCAACAGGGTATACACCGTTGAAGGTGTTGGAGAGGGAACGCTCCGCGCCGCTGAGAGCGTGTGCTGCTGTGCAAATATTAAAACCTTTCTCAATAAGGTGCTGACGCAGCTCAGCGGGCATGGGGTTGGTGTTGGGCTTCATCTGTCCGTATGCGTGGGTGACAACGGTGACGGTAATGCCATCGTGCTCGATTTCGTCTGCCATCATCTTTGCAGTGCCGCCCTCGGTGGACGAAAGCACGATGTTTTTGATACCAAGTGCGCGGGCTGCTTCAACAGCAAGTGTCAGCGTGGCTTCAGTGTTTTCGCGACCCTTTGCTTCAAAATAATGAACCTTATCTGTGATCATAGTTCTTCCTCCTGAGTTTTTGTTTATATGCTCACTCTATCATATTTTCCTGCGCCTTTCAATACATGGAGTAAGTGTAAAAAGGAATGTACACTATGATTCATTGACTTGAAACGGGAGCGCGTTATATAATAAATTATTAAAAATATTTGAAGGGAGCTTTGCCAATGAGCAAGACCTATGTTGAACCCGGAAGAGAGATACCCGTTTACGACGAATGCGACATACTCATCGTCGGCGGCGGCAGCGCAGGACACAGCGCAGCCATTGCCGCAGCACGCGCAGGCGCGAAGAATATCGTTATCATGGAGCGTTACGGCTACATGGGCGGCGACGTTACCGGCGGCTATGTGCTGATGGTTCCCAAGCTCAGCTGGTACAATAAGAGCTTTGTCCGCGGCCTGCAGGAAGAGTGGTTTACCCGCTTGGAGAAGATTCCCGGTGCGGTGCTGGCTCCTACCCTCGAGCAGATAGGCACCTCCGACCCTGTGCTGCTGGATATTTGGGCTTCTATTCACGGCTGCGTCAGCGAAAGCGAGCCTAAGCGCCTTGTCCGCGCTGTTTACTATGAGCCCAACCAGCTGAAAATAGAAATGGATAAGATGCTGCTGGAGCATAAGGACGCTATCCGTGTTCAATATCACAGCATGGGTGTGCGCCCCATCATGGAGGGCAACGAGCTCAAGGGTGTTATCTTTGAGAGCAAGGAAGGCCGCAAGGCTCTGCTGGCAAAGGTTATCATAGATGCCACCGGCGATGGTAATATCTTCTATCAGACCGGCACCCCCTATAAGGAACTGGCAGACAGCAATACCCGCTCCAACACCACCGCACTGGTATGGCGTATCGGCGGCGTAGACTGGCATAAGTATTATGAGTGGCAGAAGGCCAACCGCCATCTGGCAGGCGGCATATTCAAGCGTATCGGCGAGATAGCCGGCTTCCGCTGCGCTCCCATACCCGGCAGCCAGCATGATTGGCTGTGGATGAACAACTGGCATGCCGACCGCGACTGCTCCAAGATCAAGGATCAGACCGAAACCGAGATGAACACCCGCGACACCCTCCGCGACGTGCTGGCATATCTCAAGGAGGCCTGCCCCATAGCCTTCCGCGATGCATATCTGCTGGATATCGCGCCTCAGCTGGGCTGCCGCTGCAGCCGCCGTCTGCAGGGTGAGTATATTATGACTCCCAACGATTTCGCCTTTGCCACCAAGTTCGATGACGTTATCGCATGGCATTCCACCATCTGCCTTATCAATGACTGCGCCCCCATCGAGATACCCTACCGCGCGATCCTGCCCAAGAACGTGGAAAATCTGCTCTGTCCCGGCAGACACATTTCCGCAGACGACGTAGCTATCGACTGGCTGACCCTCATTCCTCAGTGTGTAGGTACAGGTCAGGCAGCAGGCGTTGCCGCCGCTGTAGCCGTAGCCGACGGAGTCAGCGTCCGCGATGTAAATATCCGCCGTGTGCAGGATATCCTTGTTGAACAGGACGTTCCGCTGCCCCGCCATCCCGGTGTAGACCCCTCCTATACCCAGTGCTGCGAGGAGCATGAATACGGTCTTTATACCGAACTTGCACGCAAGGCGAGGGAAGAGGCCAACGGCATCAAGGATTACCGCCAGTGGTGATATAAAATATTGTAAGCGCCCTCCGCTTTGCGGAGGGCGCCGGTTGACATTGGTGAAAATTAATGATAGTCTTACAAATGTGAATAAAGTCATCGGAGGACAGTACACCGTAGTGTAGGGGATAGTAAGCGGAACGCTTGCAGGCCGCCTGTCAGATAAGATGTCGAGTGAGCTCGGTTATTACATGGATGTAATAGCCGGGCGATTTTTTGTTTTTAGGAGGAATATAAATGGAAATTCAAGTTTTGAAGGTTTGCAATGAGGATTTGGAACAGTATAAGAAAGATATGCAGGAAGCTTTTCAAAAGGGGTTTGAGGACGTGTATGGCAAAATAGAAGAGACTATTTTGCCTGAAAGAGATATAGATATATCAATGCATGGCCAAAATGCGGCTGCGTATAAGGCTGTATTTAATGGAGAAATGGTAGGTGGCGCAGTAGTTTCAATAAACGAAGAAACAGGCCATAACTATCTTGAACTTCTATATGTAAAATACGGTACACAGGCTAAAGGTATTGGATATGAGCTGTGGAACAGAATTGAAAAGCTATATCCGGATACGAAAGTGTGGGAAACCTGCACACCATATTTTGAAAAACGGAATATTCATTTCTATGTAAATAAGTGTGGATTTCATATCGTGGAATTTCAAAATGAAAAGAATTTGACAACCGATGAAGTTGAGGAGTTTATTGGTGATGGCGGAGAGGGAATGTTTATATTTAAAAAGCAGATGTGATTTGTAGGGGACGAGGAATTGATTTTCCCGCCTCCCATTTACCTTTTGGACTGATTTAGTATATAAATAACCTCTCTTCGTCAAAACGACAAAGAGAGGTATACACACAGACCACAACTGCCCGATATATTGGAATTTGTTTAATTAGAGGATTTTTGCTTTGCTCGGTTTGTTGGAAGAATAAAGGACTGTCAGTTTGCTCCCAACAGCAGGAACTGCTTTACCTGCACCAATCCATTTTCTCTTAGTGTAGGTGTTTCCATCCACAATATACTGCACTTTAATGATGTGCGGAAAGGTCGCGCCGTCCAAGGTGCCCATTCGTATGGGTTTTGTATTCACCTTTAACCACCATTGCTTTGTAACAGATAGTACGGTTCCAATCGTTTCTTTATCCATGCA
>JAFXFT010000069.1 GCA_017513385.1 Oscillospiraceae bacterium
CACCCGGCCAGTGGCCTTGCCCTCGGTTTCGGTGGCGGTCCCTTCTTCACCGACTTCTTGACGGCGAGAGCATATTCATGCTCATTCTTGCCTGCCTTTGCTCTTTGCCCCTCGGCAGAAAGCTGTGGCTTCGCCTTGAAAACAAGGTCGGAATGCAGTGGGTGAGCTTCGCCTTGAGCCTTGCGCTGTTTGTGCTTTGCCTGTTCCGACTTGCGGCGGGCGGCTTCTCGCCATTTATCTATTTCCAATTCTGAGGTAGCGCATATGAAAAAGAGATTACCGTCAATCCTGTTCGTCGCGGTGTTTTTTGTCATCTGCGCCGTGCCGACCATAGGATTTTTCATCTTCGGCCCTGCCGAAGCGGGCGCAAACGAGCGCCTTGCCGCCAAGCCCACAATTACCGAGCGGGACGGCAGTTTTAATACAGAGTTTCTTGCCGATCTGAGCGACTACTTCGCGGGAAGATTTTTCCTGCGGCAGGAAATGATCACCGCCAACAACGGCATTACGGCGCTGCTGGCATCCTCTGCCGAGGAGGACGTTATCCTCGGAAAAAACGGCTGGCTCTACTATGCCGACACGCTGGGAGATTACACGGGCACAGAATATCTCGGTAACCATGACGGCTTCGCGGCGCGTAATAATCTCAGCCTTATGCAGCAGCACTGCGAGGCTGCGGGTGTGGATTTCCTGTTCACCCTTGCTCCCAACAAGAACTCTCTTTACTATGAAAATATGCCCGACTACGGCAACAGGGAATTTTGGAGGCAGGCGCAGCGGCTGTATTCGGGCTGCGAAGTGTATGGTGTGAATTACCTTGACCTTTTCGAGGTGTTTAATGCCGAGGACGAGGTGCTTTACTTTGCCCACGATTCCCACTGGAACAGCAGGGGCGCGGCACTGGCCGCCGATGCCATACTTGCAGCGTTCGGGAAAGAAAGCAACTACTTCGGCGGCGATTTTTCAAAGGAAACCGCCCACAAGGGCGACCTTTTCGAGATGCTTTATCCCGCGGGAACGGATAAAGAAACCGACCCTGTTTATTCGCCTGCCATCGAGCTTGAATACGAGGGCAGCGGTGTTCGCCCCGACAGCATAAACATCGTCGCTCACGGCGGCGGCGAGGGAACACTGCTGGCATACCGCGATTCCTTCGGCAATAATCTGTACCCCTACCTTGCCGACAGCTTTGAAACCGCCCGCTTTTCACGGTCTACCACCTACGATTTGACAAAGCTTGAGGGCGTGGACTGCCTGCTTATCGAGCTGGTGGAGCGCAATATCGACTACCTTGCCACCAATATCCCGCTGATGCCCGCGCCTGCTGCGACAGCCGTAGAGTGCGAGACAATAGAGGCGGAGTATGAGCGCGAGGAAGTAAAAAACGCGCCCGAGGGCTGCGTGCTTGTGCGTGGAACGCTGGACATTGAGGCGGTAAACGTATATATTCTCTGCGAGGGTGCTGCGTACAGTGCCTTCCTGCTGCAGGGCGGTCAGTTCGCCGCCTATATTCCCGCCGATGCCGAAATACTCGGTATTGGAGCTTTGGATTTATGGAATAAGTTTACATATATATGAGGTAAAAGAAACGAAAAAGACAATTGCAATAATACTTGCCCTTATGCTGGTGCTGAGCCTTGCCGCCTGCGGCGAGGAGCAGAAGGCCATTGACGCTATAGGCGGTCAGGACGGACCCGAGGTAACGGCTACCGCAACTCCTGCACCCGAGGCAACGCCCGAGCCTACTCCCGAACCTACTCCCGAACCCACTGCTGAGCCTGCCGAAGAGCCTGCACCCGAAGATGACCTCAAGACCACAGCTGAGAGCTTCATCGGTGCAGCGGTGGAGGAGCTTATCGCTGCCATCGGCGAGCCCCAGTCCTCGGACTATGCACCCAGCTGCCTTGGCCCCGGCGAGGACGGAAACCTCTATTACGAGGGCTTTGTTGTCTATACATATCGTGAAGACGGAACGGAGACTGTAGAGTATGTCGAGTAAGGAATTACTGCGCGCGATAATCATATTCGTGGTAGTGGCGGCGGTACTGGCAGTGTCTGCCTTTGCCCTGGAGAGCATGTTCCCCAACGTGCAGCCCGTGGAGGCAACCCCTGCGCCCGAGCCCACGCCGGAACCCGAGCCGGAATATGTCTGCCCCCTTGAACTGAAAAACGGAAATATCACCCACAGCCGTTATATAAGCGGTTATGAGGACGGCACTTTCCGTCCCGATAAGACCATGACCCACGCCGAGGCAGCCGTTATGATATACGGTTTGCTGAAAGAGGTGCCGGCGGAGCGCGCCCATTTTGAGGACGTAAGCGCTGAGGACTGGTACTATGACGCCATCGGTGTTCTTGCAGCTGCGGGAGTTATAGTGGACGAGGACGAGCAGGTCGAGCCCATGGAGGAGATAAGCCGCGCCGAATTCGTGGCTATGCTCTCCCGCTTCTTCCCCGCAAGCGAGGCTGAATGTGATTTTGTGGACGTACCTGAGAACAGTCTCTACTATGAGCATATAGCAAAGGCAAACGAGCTGGGCTGGATAGACGGCTATGACGACGGTTTGTTCCATCCCTACCGTACCATCAGCCGCGCCGAGGCCGCAACGGTCATAAATAATGTGCTGGGACGCAGCGCCGACGAAAGCTATGCCGACAGCATTATCCTGCCTTTGTTTACGGACGTAAGCCCCGAGCACTGGGCGTATTATGACATTATGGAGGCCTCGCTGACTCACAGCCCCACCATGATCCATGATGTTGCCGAAAGCTGGCATACCGTTGACACCACACCTCTCAGCAGACCTGCAGGTGTGCTCTATGAGGGAATGGACTACTACTATATCGGTGAAAACGGTCTGCCTGTAGCCGATACATATGTTGGCACTCTGTACTTTGATGCAAACGGACTTTATACCAGCGGCGATGAGGAGATCGACAGCTACGCCAAGGATATTCTGGCGGAGATAGTCACCGACGGCATGACCAAGGAGGAGCGGCTCATTGCGGCCTATAATTACGTCCGCGATAACTATACCTACCTGCGCCGCAATTATTACGATAAGGGTCATACAGGCTGGGAGCTGGAGGACGCCCGCGTAATGTTCCGCACCAAGCGCGGCAACTGCTATAACTACACTGCTGCATTCTGGGCCCTTGCCCGCCAGCTGGGATATGATGCCCGCGTTGTCAGCGGCGGCGTCGGCTGGTCGGAGAGAGCCCACGGCTGGGTCGAGATAGATAACGATGAGGGTATTCCCTTCATCTACGATACCGAGCTGGAAATGTCCTACCGCAAGCAGGGCACATATTACTATAATTTCTTCTATATGAGCTACGATAATGTACCTTGGCCCTATGTGAAGGACTGAATAATTGATAATTATGAGTGCTCTGCAGAACGTTTTTGCAGAGCACTCATTTTAAGCTTAATGTAATTTATGGCTTGTAGGGAACAGGCCTGCCTGTTCCGTTTGTAACGATACTGCCGTTTGTAAACCAACATGGCGGAATGGGCAGGCCCATTCCCTACGTTCACCGAATGGAGTAAAATCAAGATTGTAGGGCAGGGGCACAACGATACCACCGCAGCAACTATAATACGCAAAAATGTAAACTTACCCGTCATTCAGAGGGCGCAGCCCGAAGAATCCCCTATGTAGGCGCAAGGGAGTAATCGTTACTGCGCACCATTCAACCGGGGGATTCCTCGCGATGCTCGGAATGACAAATATTTTTGCGTGTAAAACAACAACCCCGCACCGTAACGGTGCGGGGTAATTTCATATCTCAACTTCTTCGCCTTTGGCCAGGTCATATACGCGGGTACATATTCTTTTTGCGAGATTCAGATTATGGGTAACTGCGACTATGCCCATGTTCCGTTCCTTGGCTTCGGCGAGTATCTTGTTCCATATCTGCGCCTGAGTGATAACGTCCAGCATGGTGCTTATCTCGTCGCAGATGAGGAAATCCGCGCCGCTCATAAGTGCGCGGGCAACGCAGAAACGCTGCAGCTCTCCGCCGGAAAGCTCGCGGGGGTAACGATCAAGCCATTCCTGCTCTATGCCGAAGGAGGCCAGCACGTCCTGACGGAGCTTGCCGCTCTCTTCAAGCACGCGGCGCAGCTTCCAGCGGGGGTTGATTGCCTTTTCGGGATGCTGATAGATAAGCTGTACGGGGCAGATGCCCTTCTCGGGCAGGGGAGCGCCGTCCAGAAGTACCTGACCCGATTCGGGTCGCAGATACCCTGCCATTACCATGGCCAGCGTACTTTTGCCGTAGCCGCTGGGGGCGAACAGTCCCACAACCTCGCCGCTTTTCACGGAAAAGCTTTGGTTTTCCAGTACGAGGGGAGATTTTTTGTCATAGCGGAAGCTTATGTTTTTGGCTTCAAGTAGCATGGAAGCACCTTACCTCTCCGCCGCGAATTTCCCGCACGGGCGGGGTCTTGCTGCGGCATTCATCGGTGGCGTGGGGACAGCGGGGAGCGAAAAGACAGCCAGTAGGCAGGCTGCCCGCGTAGGGCTGGAAGCCGTCTATGGGTTTGAATTCATTCTGGGGCAGGGCTCGCCAAAGTGCCTTGGAGTAGGGGTGGCGCAGAGCCTCGGGGCCTTTTCGGAAATCCTCGGCGGGAGCGATTTCCACGGTGGTGCCTGCGTAGAAAACGGCTATGCGGTCGGCAAAGTCGAAGGCGAGGTCGATGTCATGGGTGATGAGAATAATGCTCTTGCCCTCGTTTGCCATCTCGCGGAACATGGAAAGAGCCTCTTTCGCCTGCTCAAGGCTCATGCCCGGAGTGGGCTCATCGGCGATTATAAGCTGCGCCTCGGTGATGAGGGCGGTGGAGACCAGCACGCGGCGTGCCATGCCGCCGGAAAGCTGGAAGGGATAGAGCGTTTCCGTCTTTTCGGGAAGTCCGAAGCGCTTGAATATGCCGCGGCGCTTCTCTGTGGGATAAGGCTTTTTGTGACCGTCAGCCTGCTTGCCCACCTTCATCAGTGGGTCAAGAAAAGCGACGGACTGGGGAACGAGAGCAATTTCGCTGCCTCGCAGCTTTGCCTGCGTTTCGGCGGTCAGCTCGCCGTCCTTATAGTGAAGATGACCCTTTACCGTGGCGTTGGAGGGCAGTATGCCGAGAATGGCGGAGGCCAGCAGGCTCTTGCCCGAGCCGGAGGAGCCGGCAACGGCGACTATTTCGCCGGGGCGCACGGTAAGGTGCAGGTCGGAAATAACCTGCAGCTCCTTCTGCTCCAATGCACTGTCATACATGCGGAAGGAAACGGAAAGGTCATGTATTTCCAGCAGATTTTCGTTATGGGCTTTCATACCTTTCCTCCTTTACTCGTGAGCGCTGTAGGGGTCGATTATAGTGCGAAGATTGTCGCCCAGCTTGTCCACCAGCAGCACTATGCATACCAGCAGCAGACCGGGGAATACAGCAGGCCACCACATGCCTGCCGAGAGATATTTCATGCTCTCGGAGAGGATTATGCCGATGGCGGGCTGCTCCGGAGGCAGGCCGTAGCCAAGGAAGGATACGCTGGCCTCGTGGAGTATTGCGTGGGGGAACATGAGCACCAGTCCCACAAAGAACTGGGGTACGAGGTGGGGCAGCAGATGGCGGGTGAGTATCCAGCCGCCGGATTTGCCGAGGCGGCGGGAAACGGCGATGTACTGCTGACTGCGCAGCTGCAGCACCTCGCTGCGGATAAGTCGGGCAAGGCTGCACCAGTGGGTGGCGGCGATGCCCACAA
>JAFXFT010000070.1 GCA_017513385.1 Oscillospiraceae bacterium
ACGCGGTCCCCCTTCCCCTCAAGGGGAAGGTTAACTATTCTTTACGCTTTTTATTTCACCGTTTTTGCTGTGGTTATCCGCGGCCGGGGCACGCCGCGTCAGTGCGTCTTATAATAATCTCTTACCTTATTCTTATAAAAATCCTGAATTATGCTCATCTTATGCTTCTGACCCTCGTCGAAGCTGGCGCCCATTACGCCGGCAGCGAAGCTGTAGCCGCCCTCGGGAGCAAGCATAGCTACCATCTTTTCCAGCGCCTCCATGAGCACCTCGTCGCTTGTGCCGGGCCATGTGGCGGGGCCGGAGGAGTCCCAGCCGCCGATTATGCACAGCTTTCTGCCGTACTTGGCCTTGATGCCCGCAAGGTCATTGGAGGTCTGGGCGGGATCCCAGCCGGAGATTCCCATATCCATCCAATCCTCGATCTGATCCTCGCAGCGTCCGCAGTTATGGATAGTGACGTAAAGTCCGTCATTGCGCGCCATATCCGTATGGAGCTTATAATAGGGCTTTAGCAGCTCGCGGTACATATCCATAGAAACGAAAGGATTTATGGCGGTGGCGGTATCGTCGGTGAGGTTCAGACCCAGCAGCCCGCCGTATTTGGTGTACTGCTTCTGCACCTCCAGATAATACTTGCTCACATACTCAAAGAGCGCCTTTACCTCTTCCGGCTCCTCAAACATGGCGCAAAGTCCGTTTTCAAAGCCCATGAACTTGACTATCAGCTGAAAATAGCCGTTATGGGTGGCCAGCAGCAGAGGATTATTCTCCGGGTCGCGCCACTCAACGTCCTTTTTGACTATCTTCTCCCAGTCCAGTCCGGACAGGTCGGGAGTTTTGATAACATCGCGCCACTTTGTTATATCGTCGAGGATATACACACCGGGCTTGGACATAGCGCCGCCGTCGGCCTCGGGCGAGGACACGTACTCTACGCCGTAAATATCGAAGCCGCTGCCGTCGGGATTGAGTCTGTCGCGGTCAAAGCTGGGATAAAAGCGCCACGCGAACATATCATAGAAGGGTATGTATTCAGGCATTTCGCCTGCCAGCAGGCGCTTGAAGTTTTCTCTTTCGGTCATGGAACTTATCTTACCTCCATGGCTGCGCCTGCGCCCTTGGTAAGGCCGCGCTGCTTGAATTTTTCATTCCAGCTGCCGATGGGACAGTAGCTCTGGCACTTGCCGCAGTTATGAGAGGTTACATGCTGCAGACCTGCCTGATCGGCGGGCATTATCTGCTGAATATTCCAAATCTCCTCGTCGGTGGGATTCTCACTGGTGACGTAGTCAGCCTTGCCGCCCAGCTTCTTATTAAGGGCGAGAGTCGCCAGCTGGCAGCGGTTGCGGTCGATATTGCAGTAGGTATAGCACTTATCGCCAACCTTGCAGGTCTGAGGATTCTTATCCTCATCGTAGGCACTAAGTGCGCCGGTGGGGCAGATCTTGCTGCAGATGCCGCACTTTTCGGGGTTGCAGAGCTTGGGGCCGTCATACATGGGGTCGGGCTCGATCTCGGCGGTGGTGAGAATTACACCGAAGCGGTTGCGCGCGCCGAACTCGGGGCTGACCACCAGACCCATCCACGAGAACTCACCAAGACCGGCGGCAACGGCGGCATGGCGAATGCTCAGCTGAATGCCGTTGGTCATAGGGCCGGTGGAAAGAGGCATACCCACCTCGCCCAGCTCGCACTCGATATACTGAGCCAGCGCATAGCAGGCATAGGTCAGCTCAAAGTTGGGCAGCATGGCATAGCCGTAAGTGCCCCACAGACCCTTCAGGTCGCGGCGGCCGTCCTCAAAGCAGCGGAAATTGGCCTGCACGATGCCGTCCAGCAGGCGGCGGCCAACAACGATAACGGATTTACAGCCGGGCAGCAGCTCAGTGGGGTGCTGTCCCTTGGGTGACTCAACAAAGCGGTCAACTCCGGAGATACCACAGAGATCCATGCCGTAGCGCTTGGCAGCGTCCTTGATAAGCTTTTTAACGTCCATCTTCTCTTTCCTTTCCCGCTCCGGCAGGCAATTCGGGCAGCCGAAGCATCTTAAAATCTTATTAACAACAGGATAACATATGAATAAGTAAAACACAATTAAAATAACTGTGGAAATCCTGCATATATGGTGATATAATAATGCAAATAAAATTCCGAAAGGAGATTACATAATGGATTACTTAGGCAAAGATATACCCAAGCTTGGCTTCGGCCTTATGAGATTGCCCATGCTGGAGGGCGGCAAGATCGACATCGAGCAGACCAAGACCATGGTCGATATGTTCCTCGACAAGGGTTTCAAGTATTTTGACACCGCTTACGGTTATAATGCAGGTGCGTCCGAGGCTGCCATCAAGGAAGCTCTCGTTGACCGCTATCCCCGCGACAAGTTCTTCCTTGCAACCAAGCTGCCCGCATGGGCAGGCGCACAGAACGCAGAAGAGGCAAAGCAGATGTTCTACACCTCTCTCGAGCGTACCGGCGCAGGCTATTTCGACTTCTATCTGCTGCACAATCTCGGCGAGAAGCGCACCGCTGCTTTCGACAACTTCGGCATCTGGGACTTCCTGCGTGAGCGCAAGGAAGAGGGTCTCATCAAGCATCTGGGCTTCTCCTTCCACGATAAGGCCGCCGTTCTCGATGAGCTGCTGACCAAGCACCCCGACATGGAGTTCGTTCAGCTGCAGATCAACTACGCTGACTGGGAAAGCGGCTCCGTTGAGTCCCGCAAGTGCTGGGAAGTTGCCCGCAAGCACGGCAAGCCCGTCATCATCATGGAGCCCGTAAAGGGCGGCATCCTCGCCTCTCCCCCTCCCGCAGTTGAGAAGGTATTCAAGGACGCAAACCCCAATGCTTCCGTTTCCTCCTGGGCTATCCGCTTCGCCGCCTCTCTCGAGGGCGTTATCACAGTTCTCAGCGGCATGAGCAACATCGCTCAGATGGAGGATAACCTCTCCTACATGGC
>JAFXFT010000071.1 GCA_017513385.1 Oscillospiraceae bacterium
AATGTGGCCTCGTTAAGGCTGCAAATGAAGACGTAGGGGAATTCAAGACCCTTGGCGGTGTGAACAGTCATGAGCTTCACTGCATTCTTACTGTCGGCAGCGTCCTGACTTGAAAGAAGTGCCACGCGGGCAAGGTAATCCTCAGGCGTGAAATCTTCACCGAAGCTCTGCTCAAATTCGTGTATGGACTGCTTGAGTTCTGCAAGGTTATCAAGACGTGTTTGACTGCCCTCAAGGCGAAGTGCGGCTTCGTAGCCGCTTCTATCCAGCATGAGCGACATCAGCTCGGTGAGCGGCATGGTGCGTGATAGGTCGGAGAATTCCTCGATAAGGTCGATGAACGCGCGTGCCTTAGTGCTGCGGAACAGCTCGTCCTCGCAGCAGCTGCGCAGAGCATCGTAAAGGGATATATTCTTTTCTACAGCCAAATCACGGAGATACTGCATTCTGCGCTGACCGATATTGCGCTTGGGAGTGTTGATTATCCGCAGGAACGCCAAATCGTCCTTATATACTGCCATGCGCAGGTATGCCAGTGCGTCGCGTATTTCTGCGCGGTCGAAGAATCCCACACCGCTGTAGAGCGTAAACGGTAGCTCCTCGTCCATGAATACGTCCTCGAGAACTCGGGAAACGTAGTGGGCGCGGTAGAGTATGGCGAAATCGGAGTAAGGAACTCCTGTGTCGGCAAGGCGCTTTATTTCAGTAGCTATCCACCGCGCCTCGGCTTCCGTGGTTTTTGCATGATGATAAACAGGCAGAGAACCGTCCTCATGCATGGAAACGAGGTCTTTCTTCACTCTGGCGGTATTGGTAGCTATCAGGTCGTTTGCCGCTGCGAGTATTTGAGGAGTGGAACGGTAGTTCGTGTTCATCATTATGGTCTTAACATCGGGGAAATCCTTCTCGAAATCGAGAATGTACTTCACGCTTGCACCACGCCATGTGTAGATGGTCTGGTCGGGGTCACCTACGATGAAAAGATTATTATGACCGGGGCAAAGAGCGCGCATAAGACGATACTGCAGTTCGTCAATGTCCTGATATTCATCAATCATTATGTACTCAAGCCGCTCCTGCCACTTTAGCCGCACCTCGTTTGATACGTTGAATATGTGCAGAACGAAATTGATAAGATCATTGTAGTCAAGAGCGAAGCATTTCTTTTCCTGATAGACATAGCCCCAAAAGATAATGTCACGGGGAGCGGTGGCTTCCATGTATTTTTGCCGCAGTTCATCGATAGAGAGGGCTATCATGGGCTCATAGTACAGCGGATCGGAAACACACTTGCGCATTTCGATCATATCGCGGGCTGCTGAGAAGGTCATGTCACGCATATTTAATCCGCGTTCTTCATATATGACTTTCAGCATCTGGTCAATATCTGCGTTGTCAAGAACAATAAAGTTCTTGGGATACTGCACAGCGTTTATATCTTCCTGCAGCACGGAAACGCAGAAGCTGTGGAAGGTACTTATATATCCTGTATCGCTGTCGCCGGTGAGGGCGCGGATACGCTTTTTCATCTCGTTGGCGGATTTATTGGAGAAGGTCACGCAGAGAATGTTGGAGGGGAGAATGCCTATTTCATTTACAAGGTAGGCAAAGCGGTGAGCAAGTGCGCGGGTTTTGCCCGAGCCTGCACCTGCAATTACACGGATATAGCCCTCTGTGGAGGTAACTGCCTCCAACTGTTGGGGATTGAGTCCTTCAAGTATATCCATTTAATCAACTTCTCTCTGCGCCTATTATATACTATTACCCGGGGAATGAAAAGACGTAAATCGAATTTTTGTTCGGTTGAAGAAAAGCGGTCTTTGTGCTATGCTTTGTGTAAGGAGTGATACCTGTGACGAGACTTGAAAAACAGATGGCCTTTATAGAAGAGGTCGATAAAATAAAGCAGATAGGCAGACAGAATTACCTTGCCGACGGCAGCCGCAAGGAGAACGACGCTGAGCATTCGTGGCATCTGGCTCTTATGACTATGCTGCTTTCCGAATACGCCAACGAGAAAATAGACGTATTGAAAACCATGGGTATGGTGCTTATCCATGACATAGTGGAGATAGACGCGGGTGATACCTATGCCTATGACTATGAGGCGCAGAAAACCCAAAAGGAACGTGAGCTTGCCGCTGCTGAGAGAATATTCAATATCCTGCCCGAAGATCAGGCGAATAAGCTGCGTGCTCTTTGGGACGAGTTTGAAGCAGGGGAAACCGCCGAGGCACGCTTTGCCGCTGCCGTTGACCGCGTACAGCCTGCTATGCTCAATAGTGCTTCGGGCGGTATAAGCTGGAAGGAACACGACGTTACACTTTCCAAGGCACTGGAACGTAACGGAAAAGCTGCGCTGGGCTCAGAGGTGTTGTGGGAATATGAGAAGGAGCATTTCATAATGGCAAATGTGGAGAAAGGACTTCTTAAAAACGATTTGGAGGATAAGAACTGACCATGCGCGACGAACTAACTAAGGTTGATATTGAAAAGATGAAGGAGGAGTTGGAGTACCGCCGCTTTACGCTGCGCCCCAAGCTCATAGAGGACGTGCAGACCGCCCGTGCCTTCGGCGATCTCAGTGAGAATTTTGAATACAAGGCAGCGAAGCGGGAAAAGAACCGCAATGACAGTCGTATCCGCTATCTTGAGAATATGATAAAGACCGCAGTTGTGATCGAAGCCGAGTCTGCCGCCGACGAGGTCGGCCTGTTCGACACCGTTGAGATATATATCGAGGAAGAGAACGAAAAGGAAGTATTCCAGATAGTTACCACTCTCCGACAGAATGTCCTTGAGGGCAGACTCAGCAAGGAGTCACCGCTGGGCAAAGCAATAATTGGACATAAGGTGGGCGACAGAGTTACCGTAAAGGCCAGCGCCGATTATTCATATATTGCCGTAATTAAATCCATTACCAAGGGCGAAGATCCCGAGGACGTTCCAATAAGTTTGTACTGAAAAGTAAAAGCCAAACTGCAAATAAATGCAGCTTGGCTTTTGTTTGTATAAAGATACTTACTTTTTCAGCCCGAAAGCAGTTTCGGCTAATGCCATAGTTTCTTCGATGCTTCTGCTCTCGTCTCTTGTTATCACGTTGAAACCCGAGTTGAGAAATGCATTGTAGTTTTCGGGCGAATTGATACGTGCAAGACATTGTCTGAAGTTTTCCAATGCGCGCTCCGGGTCGGGCTCCTCCATAAGCAGACGATATAGAAACTGCTTTTCCTTGTCGGGCCTGTTGAAGAAAAGGTTCACGGATATATCCGGATCTGCCAGCATAATAAGCACATGGTTTGTATCGGATATTTCCTTTAGTGTTTCAACTGAAATGTTGGTGTCCACAAATATTGGCTTATCTTCGGTGCATAGCTTTTCAAGAATACGAAGCTCAAGTATTTCGCATTCCTTAGAAACACCCTTTATCCATGCCTCGTATTCGTCGGGAGTCCTGCGGACAAAATCATGCCAGTCCTGTAAATCCCGCGTATAGGTAAGGTTTGGGAAAAGCTCTTTGTCCAGCTCAGGCAGCAATGCGTCATGGTAATTTTCCTTGCATACTATGCCCTTGTACTTTTTTGCAAGACCTTTTACCAGTGTGGATTTACCGGCATATGCAGTGCCGTTTACGAAATATACGTTTTCAAACTTCATGAATTATACAGGCAGATTTCTCTTTTCGTTGATTTCCTGAGTGTACTTCCAAGCAAGCTTCTGGATAATGGCGCACTTCTCAGCATCAAGCTCGCAGGCGGCATCACTCATGTCAAAGCTGGTTCTGTGACCGCAGTTAGGCAGACCCTCGGGAGACTTACCGAATACCTGTGCAAATACGCAGCAGGCAACAGCGTAGCTGCCATAGGGGGAAGCGTGAGCGCCGTCCTCAAAGTACATGTCTATCTCGGGGTGCTCATTCTTGACCTCCATAAATACCTGACCGGCGGGGGAGCAGCGCATGTCGGTCTCGGCCATAATGAGATTGTAGCCGCGGTTCATCTCGCTCTGATTTTCGGGAATGTGGCGCTCAGCCCAAATAACGGTGGGAATAACCTCTGTGCCAACGGCCTTGGCCTGCTCTTGAATCTTGAGAACATCTGCAAGAGTCTCTTCGGGCGTGGGAGGCGTGGGAGGTGCGTGAGCGGCCTGCTGTACGATTACATAGTCGTACTTGCCATAAAGCAGAGAGAAACGTATTTCCACCATCTCCTGCAGATGCCAGGAAAGAGGTCTGCCGCCGTGGGCGATCATTTCAACCTCGGTGGGGAAGCCGGCGCTTTCAGCCAGCTTCTTGAAGGTCTGCGGCATATCGTTGAAAAATGTATGGCTGTTGCCAATAAAAAGAACTCGCATAATATATCCTCCAAATTAAAATTCAAGTCTGTCGTATTCTTCGCCGTCAATTGTTTTCCACGTAAATCCGCCTTCGTCCAAGGTCATATAGCTGTGGGCGCTGCCATTCTTGGGAATGGTAACAGAACCGGGATTGAGATACCAAACTCCGTCTTTTTGAGCCTTCAGGGGAACGTGGGTATGTCCGTAAAGGACAAATTCGGGGTTGAACTCAGTAGGGGGCGCGTCGATGTTTATGTGATGACCGTGGGTCATCAGTATCTCGTGGTTGAAAAGGCTGAGACTGCGGTGCTGAGTTGTAACGTCAAAATCAAGCACCATCTGGTCAACTTCGGCCTCACAGTTGCCGCGCACACAAAGAATATCGCTTTTCAGCGGATTAAGCATTGCTATAACCTCCTTGGGTGCGTAGCCCTCGGGAAGGTCATTGCGGGGACCGTGATAAAGTACATCGCCCAGCAGAAGTATACCTTCCGCACATTCTGCTTTGTAACGTTCCAGCAGCTTGCCGCAGTAAAGTGCGCTGCCGTGTATATCCGATGCAATTATGTATTTCATGGAATTTCCTCCGTTTGTTTCTGTATACAGCTTACCATAAGTGAGGCTGTGATTGCAATTACCGATAGAGTGTGATAGATTGAAAACAGAGAAAAAATTTCAGGAGCTGATACAATGAACGAACATCTCATACTGGCAATGGCCGAGTATTTTGCTGGCGACCCCAAGCAGGTGCACCATACTGTACAGGTACAGACATTTGCAATGGTTATAGCACAGGAGGAAAAAGCTGACGAAAAGACCTGTAAGGTTCTTGAGGCTGCCGCGGTAGCTCATGATATGGGTGTTAAGGTGGTAATGGAGCTGTTTGGTGAAAGCAGCGGCACTTTGCAGGAGGAGCTTGGCCCCGGTATTGCGGAGGAATTCCTGCGACGCCTGCATTGCAGTGAGGACGTAGTGCAGCGCGCAGCATGGCTGGTAGGACATCACCATACCTACGATAATATAAAAGACCTTGACCACCAGATACTTGTGGAGGCCGATTTTCTCGCCAACTTCTACGATGAGAAGATGGATATGGAGCAGATACGCGCTGCGTATAAGAATATTTTCAAGACTGAAACGGGAAAAAAGCTCTGTCACGATTTGTACGGAGTATAAAGGCAGGGGAGTAATTTTTACTCCCCTGAAAAAATTTTGGATATTTTGTGATATTTTACCTCGTACGTTGTCTTATAAGTGGGAGGTGAGTTCGTGGGAAGCTTTGAAGAGATATATAATACATACTTTCGTGATGTGTACCGCTATGTACGCAGTTTGTCCGGAAGTGAATCCGTTGCCGAAGAAGTGACGGAGGAAACCTTCCTGCGGGCTATGCTTTCACTGGGATCTTTCCGTGGAGAATGCGATATACGGGTTTGGCTGTTCCGAATAGCGAAAAACTGCTGGCTCAACGAGCGTAAAAAGCAGGCGCGATTAGTGCCGGAGGATGCGCTGCCGGAATTGGCGGATGAAGACCGGGTTGATGAAGCACTGTCAGATAAGGAAAGCGCCCTTGCCATACATCGCATACTGCATGGATTGGATGAACCGTATAAGGAAGTTTTCTCACTTAGAGTGTTCGGCGAACTGAGTTTCCGACAAATCGGCGAATTATTTGGCAAAAGCGAGCACTGGGCTTGCGTTACATATCATCGGGCAAAAGAAAAAATCAGAAAGGAGCTGGGCGAGGCGTGAATATAAATTGCGATATTATCGGCGACCTCCTGCCGCTGTATGCGGAGGATATGGTGAGTCAGGCGAGCAAAGATTTGGTGGAAGATCATTTGGCAGCCTGCGAAAGCTGCACGGATAAGCTGACGCACATGCGGGATATTGTACCCGTGACTGTGGAAGAAAAGCTGGAAATACAAAATGAAGCCAAACCGCTGAAAAAGTTCCGTTTTGTGCTCCTTGCGGCGATTTTAGGTTTTCCCGTTTGGCTTCCCTTGACTCTTGCTGCCTTTGTGATCGTGCTTGCACTGTATATTTGCGTGTGGGCAGTTGTGATAAGTCTTTGGTGCGTACCCATATCGGTGGGAGCGGCGGCCTTGGGTGCATTGGTACTTGGCGGTGCTGTGCTGCTGAACGGCGGCGTGGGACTTACTCTGTTCTACTGTGGATGCGGCCTTGTATGCGCAGGACTTGCGGTGATCTTTTTCCTTCTTGTCAAGGCGTTTACGGTCTGCGTTATAAAAGGAACAGCCCGCATATTTCGGAAAATGAGGAGGAAGAAGTATGCATAAGGGAACGAAAATTACCATTATCATAGCTGCGGTGCTGCTTGTTTTGGGCTGCGTTATGGCGGGAATAGGGTATACCGTAAGCGGTGGGAATATTACTGTAGACTATGAGCAAAAGGATAAATACGAAAAACGTTTCAGCGACGAAGTGAACAAAATAGAGGTTGAGCTGCGGTCTGAAGACGTGGAGTTATACGTTATATCCGGCGACGAATACGTGGTGGAATATTACGATAATGCGAGAAAGTATTTCGACATTGAGCTTGACGGCGACACCCTGCGCGTATTGCGAAACAGTGTAAGGGTCAAGTGGTATGAGAATATTCACATCGGCTTCGA
>JAFXFT010000072.1 GCA_017513385.1 Oscillospiraceae bacterium
AGTTGGCTCTTTTTCGCTCGGTTATGGTAAGTGAAGAATAATTTCTTCTGATATCCTGATAATAATATTCCGACATTTTAAGCCCTCCTAAAACCTCAGCAAATATAGAAACTGTTCTAACGTTGCAAAGTTTCTTGTTCTAATTTCTTGTGCCTAAATAATACGGCAATTTCACAGAACATGTCAAGGAGTTTTTATGAAATAATAATTATTTGCCATAAAAAGTCATGACCACCGACTGGTAAATCGGCGGCCATGACTTTTATTCTTATGCTTTGCATGCTGAGAGAATATATTCACTTTTCCGTTGAGGTATGTTAAAGAAAAGAAAGACAATATAACATAAACAGAGGAGGACACATTTTCCAAGCGACACTGTTCATGCACCGCTACACACATAAACAGCATCAAACCAAAGCGATAAAAGCTATAAATATTCTTTCAGCAGCGACTGGACCATCTGTATCATTCACCAAAAGGGGTATTATCAGCCTGCGTTATCAGCTGCTGCTTTTGCTTCTCTTCTTGCCTTGATAACAGGCCAGCACATCATTACTGCTGCAACAATGAACAGAACGACAGCGATCGGGCGGGTGAAAACTTCAAATACATTACCGTTTGCGCCAAGAATAGCTGTACGACCGTTGGTTTCGATTATTCTTGAAAGAACGAATCCCAAAGTCATGGTCTGCAAACGGAAGCCGTTCTTAACAAGAAGGTATCCCAAAACGCCGGTAAAGAACAGAACCCAGATATCAAATACACGGTTGTTCAGGGTAAAGCATCCTATTGCGCAAAGAGCCATAAGAACAGGGAACATATACTTGATGGGAAGGGTGAGGCAGCTGATAAACAGCGGCATCAGCTTAATTATCATTATGTACATAATGATATTTGCAATCAAATATCCAAGGAATACAGTACCTACAACATCCTTGTTTGCCTGGAACAGCAACGGACCGGGCTGCAGACCGTGAACAACAAATCCTCCAAGAAGGATGTTGGTAACGGTGTCACCGGGAATACCCATTGTAAGCATGGGGATAAGTGCGCCGCCGCAAACAGCGTTATTAGCAGCCTCAGAAGCTACAACGCCATCAGGACAACCATGTCCAAACATTTCGGGAGTTTTAGAGGTGCGCTTTGCCTGGTCATAAGAAAGCATACTCGAGGTACTCTGGCCTATGCCGGGGAGTATACCGATAAGGATGCCGATGATTGTGGATCTTATAACGTTTACAAACTGACCTTTGAACAAGCCCTTTTCCGGGATGAGCGGCAGTTTCTTGGTTTTATAGGCAAGCTCCAAACGTTTATTAAGATTACTTACCTGAGAAAGAATCTCGGAAAGTGCAAATACACCGATAAGAACAGGAAGCGAGTTAAGACCCGCGCCAAGCTGCCACATTCCAAAAGTGTAACGCTGCACATTGGTTATGGGGTCGATACCTACGTTGCCGAGCATAACGCCGATGGTACAACCGATAACGCCTTTGATCGGGTCGGTAGTGGAAATCAAGCTTACAACTATACTAAGACCCATGATACCAAGTGCGAGATATTCCCAAGGTCCAAATTTCAAAGCTATTTTTGCCAGCTGAGGCGCAATGATTATCAGTGCAAAACCACTGATAATACCGCCTACTACAGACGAGAAGGTGCCAAGCGCCAAAGCTTCGCGAGCTTTGCCTTGTCTTGCCATAGGTGAACCGTCAAAACAGGTGACCATCGAAGCGACGGTTCCGGGGATATTAAGAAGGATCGCAGATATAAGGCCGCCTGAAATGCCGCCTACATATATACCTACCAAGGTTGCCAATCCGGCGCCGGGCGCCATAGTATAGGTGAAAGGTAAAATCAGAGATACTGCCAATGCAGCGGAGAGAACTGGTATTGCACCGAATACCATTCCAAAAAATACGCCGGCTGAAAGATATACAAAAGTTATTGGGTTCTCTATTAAAAAGGATACGCCAAGACTAAGAGTTTCAAATACCTCCATAAGAAGAACCTCCGTTATTTACGTTCTCCTTGTGTGCACAGGGAACGAAGTCCCTGTGCACACAATGCTATAAAATAATACTGGAATTAGTGCTGCGGTTTAAATATTACTGCTGAGATGCGAACAGTCTGGGGAAGTCAGCAAGGTAATCAAGATATGCGGTCATGTCAGAGGATACCTTTTCGGGAGCGGTGTAGAAAGGATCGTACCACAGGGTCTTCATCTTTTCCATAACCTCGGGGTTCTCAGATACGGTCTTGATAGCTTCGGTCAGAGCGTCAACGATCTCCTGAGGAGTCTCGGGAACTGCATAGAAGCCACGGGTGGGAACGGGAGGAGGATTGCCGCCGAGTTCGGTGAAGGTGGGAACGTCGGGAATGAAGCTGCAGCGGGAATCAGCCATTACAACGATGCACTTGAAATCGCCGGATTCGATGTATGCGCCAAGCTCAGAAATCATGCCGCATGCTACGTCGATGTTATCGCCAAGCAGTGCAGTTCTTGCCTTTGCGGTGCCGTCAAAAGGAACGTAAGTAATCTTTTCAACGCCCATGAGGTTTGCAGCCTTAACGCAAGCGCCGTGGTTGCCGCTCTTGTTGCCGGAAGCGCCCCACTTAACGTCAGCGGGATTAGCCTTGATGTATTCAGCCAGGGAGTCCCAATCGCTGAACTTTTCGTTCTTGGAGTTGATGCAGAGGATGATAGGATCAAGTACGGGGCAGCCGATCGGGATGAACTTTTGATAAACATCCTTATCGCCGTAAACGCCATTGTTGGAGTGGTTTACCAGAGAGTTGGGAACGTGGCAAAGAATGGTTTCGCCATTGGGATCTCTATGGAAAGCTTCCATGGTGCCGATAGAAGAGTTACCGCCGGTCATGTTGGTTACAACAGTCTCAAAGGGAAGCTCTGCTGCAATTACACGAGCCATGATGTCGGTACCGCCGCCAGCAGCGAAGGGAACGATGATTTCTACTGCACGCTCAGGCTTCCAAGCTTCCTTAGCAGGCTCTGTGGGTGCAGCAGGTGCAGCAGGTG
>JAFXFT010000073.1 GCA_017513385.1 Oscillospiraceae bacterium
AGCCGCGGAGCACCGCATCATTAAGGAACGTACCGCCCTGCACAACTATATTCTTGCCCAGATCGTCGGGAGAGGCGGCGCGGATAACCTTATAAATAGCGTTCTTCACAACGGAAACAGACAATCCCGCGGAAATATCCTCAACGCTTGCGCCTTCCTTCTGCGCCTGCTTGACGGAGGAGTTCATAAAGACCGTGCAGCGTGAGCCGAGATTTACGGGATGCTGGTCAAGAATGCCCAGCTGAGCAAAATCCTTAATCTCATAGCCCAGCGCGCGGGCAAAGGACTCGATAAAGCTGCCGCAGCCGGAAGAACAAGCCTCGTTGAGCATGATGCTGTCAACTGCGCCGTTGCGGATCTTGAAGCACTTCATGTCCTGACCGCCGATGTCGATGATGAAATCAACCTTGGGGTCGAAGTGGCGGGCGGCGCGATAGTGGGCCACGGTTTCAACAAGGCCCAAATCGGCGGAAAATGCGTTCTTAATAAGCTCCTCGCCGTAGCCTGTAACGGCAGAGCCCTTGATTTTTATCTTATCGCCGCAGAGGGCGTAAATCTCCTTGAGCTTCTCCAGCACGATTGTGACAGGGTTGCCCTGATTTGAGCCGTAGTAGCTGTAAAGAATGCCGCCGTCGGCAGTAGCCAGCACCATTTTGGTAGTAGTGCTGCCCGCGTCTATGCCCAGATATGCATCGCCGGAATATTCGGCAATGTCCAGCAGGTCGGGAGTTGCCTGGGCGTGGCGGGCTTTGAACTCTTCGTACTCAGCCTCATTATTGAAAAGAGGCTGCATTGTATCGGTAAGACCGGTCTGCACGGTGGACTTTTCAAGTCTGTCCAGCAGCTCGGCATAATCCAGCGCGGGATAATCTTCGGCGCAGATAGCCGCACCAAGTGCAGCAAAGCACTCGGCATTTTCGGGGAACACGGCGGAGTTTTCGTCCAGCTTCAGTGTTTCCACAAAGCGCTCGCGCAGACCCTGCAGGAAGTGGAGAGGGCCGCCGAGGAATACTATCTTGCCGGTCAGTTCGCGACCCTGAGTAAGACCCGCGATGGTCTGGTCGACGACCGCCTGAAAAATGGACGCGGCAACGTCCTCCTTGCGACCGCCCTGATTGAGAATGGGCTGAATATCGGACTTGGCGAAAACGCCGCATCGGGAGGCAATGGGGTAAATCTTCTCATGCTTCAGCGACAGCGCATCCAGCTCGGGCACGGTGACGTTGAGTAGGGTCGCCATCTGGTCGATAAATGCGCCGGTACCGCCCGCGCAGGAGCCGTTCATGCGTTCCTCAAGGCTGCCCTTGAAGAAAATAATTTTCGCATCCTCGCCGCCCAGCTCGATGACCGCGTCGGCGTCGGGAATATACGCGTTGACGGCGGCAGCGGTGGCATAAACCTCCTGCACGAAGCTGATGTCTCCAGCCTTGGCAACGCCGAGACCCGCAGAACCGGTTATGACCGTCTTGACGCTCTTGCCTTCAAGAATATCCGCCACACAGCGCAGCTGCTCAGCCGCTTTCTCGCGCACCTTGGAAAAATGGCGCTCATAACTATGGAACAGCATGGTGTTCTGCTCGTCCAGCACAACCACCTTGACGGTGGTGGAGCCTATATCAATACCAACTTTGTAGCTCATTTATCTTACCTCCCGACCGGGGACAAATTGTTCATAATATATCAGTCTATTATACCATACCGCATTGCTCGTTTTCAATAGGAATTACGGCAAAGAGTTAGCGCTGCTTACCTTGCAAGCCGCGGATACATTATGTATAATAATGTGTATAAATCAACTGACCATAAACGGGAGGCAGTGCCATGATAATTCTCATCGGCGGCGCAGGCTGCACGGGCAAAACTCTGTTGGCTCAGCGTCTTTTGGAGCGATATAAATTCCCCTACCTATCCCTCGACCACCTGAAGATGGGCATTATCCGCAGCGGCGCGGACTGCGGCTTTACCGCCGAAAGCCGCGACGAACTTATCAGCAAGAAGCTGTGGCCCATAGTGCGGGGCATTATCATGACCGCCGTGGAAAACCGGCAGAACCTGATCATTGAGGGCTGCTACCTGCCCCCCGACAAAATCGCCGCGCTGCCTGCGGAGTACCGCGAGCACATAATTTCATTTTATCTCGCTCTGGGCTACCGCTACGCGCAGGAGCATTATGACGATATAGTCGCCCACCGCAGCGACATCGAGGCGCGCCTTTATCCCGAGGAACGCACGGCGCAGGAAATCGCCGATGAAAATGACCAGACCATAAGCATGTGCCGCCTCACCGATGCCAAGTGCTTCGTTATCGAGAAGGATTACGAAAGTGAGCTGAACGCGGTTGTGGATTGGCTTGATGCGCAGTTAATGAAATAACCGCACTGCGCTGGTGAACGTAGGGCTGAGGCTTAACCTTCCCATTGTGGGGAAGGTTAAGCCTCAGCCGCCAACTGTGCAGCACCAAACAACGATATAGCCTAAAAGTTTGTCATTCTGAGCGCAGCGAAGAATCTCCGCAGTTTATTATAGATCGGCGATAAATTCGGTGCGGAGATGCTTCGGGCTGCGCCCGTTGAATGACGGGGTATTTTCACTGCGTCGTTACCCCCAACAAGCACAAAAGGACATAGCACACAATTCCGTGCTATGTCCTTTTAATATTCAAATTCAGTTATCCATTCCGCGCCGGTGCGGGTCAGCTGCGAAATATAGCGGAGCAGCTCTACTTCCTCTTTCTGCGCCACGAGGAACTTTACGAGGGCTTTATGCAGTTCCTCCGCCTCGGGAGCAATCGTCACCGCCCGTCGGCACAGCAGCGGCACGGCTCGGGCATCGCCAAGCGCCTCCACCCTGCCCAGTGTATCAAGACCAAGGGCGGCAAACTCGTTGGCGTAGGTCCTGCGGAACTTATCTATCCACGGGCGAGTGTGGACATCGTCCAGATAAGGGCCGCGGAAAAGCTCAATTGCTTCAATGCACAGCTCCATGCCCGCGGGGTCGGGGGTTGGAATGGCTTTAATTCTCCTCTTGAGCTCAAGGAAGTACGATTCGTCCGTGTA
This sequence comes from Oscillospiraceae bacterium, assembly GCA_017513385.1. GTDB lineage: Bacteria > Bacillota > Clostridia > Oscillospirales > Oscillospiraceae > RGIG6375. Next base: position 3,057 of record JAFXFT010000073.1, read on the forward strand.
TATATCATAGGCGGGGTTTACGCTGTATTTTCCGCCGGAGAAGAGAATGAGGCCGTCCTTTGCGCCGTTCAGGCGCAGGGGCTCCAGCGCCTTTCTTGCGCGGGTAAGGCGCACGCGGGCGTTCACTTCGGTTTCACTTTCCGCGCCGCCGACGAGGATCGCATCCAACAGCTCGTCGCTTGGCACTTCCCTGCCGGTGTTGGCAAGCAGATATTTAAGCAGCATCCAGCTGCCCGCACGGTTTGCCCGCGGCTCGTTTCGCTTACCCCACTTGTTTTCTATCTCAAATTTTCCGAACAGCCGTACATTGACCTCGTTATCGCCCATCTTTTCGGGTCGCTTCAAATAAGCCATAATTCACCACCTTTCCTGAAATCTTGTCATTATGAACGCAGCTTGCTGTTGTAATTACGGCAGGGGCACGCCCCTGCCCTACTTTTTTGATTACGCTTCGTTCGTGAACGTAGGGCTGAGGTGTGCCCCCGCCGCGAAGTAACATCCAAAACCGTAGTAGCAACAATACGCACCAACGAAAATATATTGTCATTCTATGACGAAGCTGAAGAATCTCCGCAGTTATTATAGATTGGCAATAAATTCGGTGCGGAGATGCTTCGGCGAAGCCTCAGCATGACATGGTTTTTTTATTCTTTTTCGTCATTCCGAGCCTGCGAGGAATCCCACGGTTGAGTGGTATGCAGTAACGGTAATGCCCGCGGCTATATGGGAGATTCTTCGGGCTGCGCCCTCTGAATGACGATGTGTTTTTTCACTGTGCGTTGGTTGTTGTAACGCAAAACGTAAAACAAATTCGTAGGGAACAGGCCTGCCTGTTCCGTTTTTTCGTTACCGCCGGGAATAAATCCAACATGCGGAATGGGCAGGCCCATTCCCTACAAGTAACCTGTGGATTTATCGGTTGAAAAACCGCGCGCACGTCATTCCGAGCCCGCGAGGAATCCCACGGTTGAATGGTACGCTGTAACGATAATGCCTGCACCTACATGGGGGATTCTTCGGGCTGAGCCCTATGAATGACGATGTGTTTTGCGGTATTTTACAATCCGCGTTGGTTGATAAATCGAAAACCACGGTTAGGCTTCCCCTTGAGGGGAAGCTGGCGCGGAGCGCCTGATGAGGTGGCAAATTGGCGCAGCGGGG
>JAFXFT010000074.1 GCA_017513385.1 Oscillospiraceae bacterium
CTCCAGCAGCTCACGCTGCTGCTCTTCGGGTATGGCAGTAAAGCTGCCGCCGTAAACGGCCAGCTCAGCACCGTCGGGGGTATACTCCCGCGCCGCGTCAAGAGTACGGCGCACGGTGTCGCCGTCGGCAGGTGTAAGGCTACCCGAGATTTTTCGTTGATTACAGAAAACACAATCGTTGGGGCAGCCCAGATGAGGCACGAACTGGGTAATAATCCTGCGGCGTGGGGTCATCTGCCGCCCTCCGCCTTTATCTTCTCCTGTGCGTTTTTGGCTGCGTTCTGCTCCGCCTCTTTCTTGGTGCGTCCGCTGCCGCTGCCCATTACCTCCCCGCAGATAAGTACTTCTGCGGTAAAAACCTTGTTATGGTCGGGACCGCTCTCGCCTGCCATGCGATATGAGGGCGACTCGCCGCCACCCTTCTGTACATGTTCCTGCAGCAGGGTCTTGTAATCGTGGCTGCCTTCGCGGGCTGCCTTGGCAGCCTCGGTAAGAATGAAGCTATATACAAACTTCTTGGCTGATTCTGCTCCGCCGTCCAAATAAATAGCCGCAAGCACAGCCTCGACCGCGTCGGCGGTTATGGAAGGTCTTGTTCTGCCGCCGCCCAGCTCTTCGCCGCGGCCAAGGCGCAGATATTCTCCCAATCCCAGTTTTTCCGCCACGCGCGCAAGGCTCTGCTCACAAACCAGCTCAGCGCGAATCTTTGTCATCTCACCCTCGGGTTTATCGGGATATGCACTGAAAAGATATTCAGCGGTGAAGTAGCCCAAAATGGAGTCGCCCAGGAATTCGAGGCGCTCATTGCAGCCCAGTCTGCCCTTTCCACGCTCGTTGGAATGAGAACTGTGAGTAAGAGCCAGTTCCAAAAGTTCGGGCTTCTTAAAGGTATAACCTATAGTCTTTTCAAGCTTTTTCATTGCCTGACATCGCTCCTTTCGTAAGTTATATAAAACCACACATGCGGAGAAGCCCCGAAAGGCCTCTCCGCTGTTGTATTAAGCCATATTTGCTTCCGCCTCGGGTACTTTCATATCCGCAAGACGTTTATTGATCTCCTCCATGGTGTCGGAGGCGGCAACGGCTACTGCCTGCTCAATAGCAGAGCAGATGTCGGCTGCCTTGGAAGAACCGTGAGCCTTGACTACAGGCTTGGAAATGCCCAGCATTATGCTGCCGCCCACAGAAAGCTTGTTCTTCAGCGCCTTGAAATCGTTCTTAATGACAAGTGCTGCCAGCTTATTCTTGGTGCTGCCGTAGAAGATGTTCTTCAGTTCGGACATGAAGAAGGAGGCCATACCCTCAAGTGACTTGAGCATTACGTTGCCGGTAAAGCCGTCGGTAACAACAACGTCGGCCTTGCCGGAGAGCACATCGCTGCCTTCCACATTGCCTATGAAGTTTATCTTGCCTTCCTTTGCTGCTGCGGCAAGGAACGCATATACTTCCTTCTGCAGCTTGCCGCCCTTGGTCTCCTCCGCTCCGTTATTGAGCAGACCGACCTTAGGATTATCCAGCTTGAGTGCGTACTTTGCGTAGGCGTAACCCATGAATGCAAACTGCACCAGATATTCCGCAGTGCAGTCCACGTTTGCGCCAACGTCCAGCAGAATAGCCTGACCGCCTGTTGCTGTGGGAACGGTGGGGCTGAGCGCTGCGCGGCGGATCCCGCGAATGCGCTTTACGATAAGGGTTGCGCCGGAAAGCAGAGCGCCGGTGCTGCCGGCAGATACGACTGCGTCACCCAGTCCGTCTCTGAGCATATTCAGTGCGACGGTCATGGAGGAGTCCTTCTTCTCGCGGCATGCCTTCGCAGGGTCGTCCTCCATGGTTATCACCTGACTTGCATTCACCACGGAAACTCCGTCGGGCAGATTACCAAGACCAAGACTCTGGAAGCTGCGGAGTATTTCCTCCCCGCTGCCTACGAGTATAATATCCACACCCAGCTTATTGTGCGCGTCAACGGCACCCTTTACGATTTCAAGTGGTGCGTTGTCGCCGCCCATAGCGTCGATAATTATCTTCATTATTTATCCTCTCCACCAAATCCCATTTCCTCAAGGTGCTTGAGCGCACGCTCGGAAATAGCAAGGTTTTTGTTTCTCTTTCCCTTGACCTTATAGCCGAGGGGTTCCATAATGCCGAAATTCACGTTCATGGGCTGGAAGTTGCCCACGCTGCCGCCGCTTACATACTCGGCAAGAGCGCCTATAGCATTCTCGCGGGTAAACTCAGGGCAGGGCTGACCCAGCAGCTCCATAGCGGTGGTAATACCCACCAGCATACCGGAAGCTGCGGACTCAACGTAGCCCTCAACGCCTGTCATCTGTCCTGCAAAACGGATGCGGGGCTCGCTTTTAAGGCGATAGCAATTATCCAGCAGTCCGGGGGAATTGATATAAGTATTGCGGTGCATTACGCCGTAGCGCATGAACTCCGCCTCGCGCAGAGCGGGTATCATGGAGAATACTCGCTTCTGCTCTCCAAAAGTCAGATGTGTCTGGAAGCCAACTATATTATAGAGGCTGCCCTCGCGGTTATCCTTACGCAGCTGAACAACGGCGTAGGGGTCCTTGCCTGTCTTGGGGTCAGGCAGACCTACAGGCTTCAGCGGACCGTAGCGCAGGGTATCCACGCCGCGGCGGGCCATTACCTCAACAGGCATACAGCCCTCGAAAACACCGCCGTCGTCAAAGCCGTGCACCTCCGCCTCTTTGGCTGCCACCAATTCCGTCCAGAATGCCTGATACTCTTCCTGAGTCATGGGGCAGTTTACATAGTCGGGTGTACCCTTATCATAGCGGGAGGCGAAATAGGCGTTTTCCATGTCTATGCTTTCAAAGGTGACGATGGGCGCTGCGGCATCGTAGAAATTCATATATGCCTTTTCAGCAGGAAACAGACCGCGAATTGTATCGCTGAATGCATCAGAGGTAAGGGGTCCGGTTGCTATGATCACCGTGCCCTCGGGTATCTCGGTTACCTCACCCTCGATTACCTCTACAAGCTCATGATTGCGCAGCTTCTCGGTTATGGTCTTAGCAAAGTTCACGCGGTCAACTGCAAGAGCCGAGCCCGCCTCTACCCTGTTAAGGTCGGCGCTTTCCATGATTATGGAGCCGATACGGCGCATTTCCTCTTTGAGTAGACCAACTGCGTTTGCAAGCTCATCGCTGCGCAGGGAGTTGGAGCATACCAGCTCAGCAAAGTCACCCGATACGTGGGCAGGGGTCAGCTTATGGGGCTTCATTTCCATCAGTCGCACGGGAATACCGCGTTTTACAAGCTGCCACGCAGCTTCGCAGCCGGCAAGTCCCGCGCCGACAACAGTTACTTTTTCCATTACTTTTCCTCCGCCTCGCCCTTCTTGGCAGACTTCTTAGCGGGAGCTTTCTTCGCTGCAGGCTTGGCGCTTTTCTTGGTAGTCTTGGTTTCTGTCTTTTCTTCTACCGCATGCTCTTCGCCCTCTGCGGGCTTTTTCTTGCGATAGCCGCGCTTATCCTCGGGTAGGAAGTTTACGCAATTTTCATTGATGCAGAAAGGCTTATTGAAGCCTCTGCCGGATTTCTTGAACATGGTATGACCGCACTCGGGGCAGTTATCCTTAACGGGAACGTCCCAGGTCATAAAGCCGCACTCTGCGCCCTTTTCGCAGGCATAGTAGGCGTAGCCCTTCTTGGAGGTACGCTTCAGAATTCGTCTGCCGCACTTGGGGCACTGACCGGGCATTTCAATAACAAGAGGCTTGGTAAACGTACACTCGGGGAAACCGGGACAGGCGAGGAAACGTCCGAAACGGCCGGACTTGATAACCATGTTCTTTCCGCATACGTCGCACTTTTCCTCGGTTACCTCAGCGGGAACCTTTATTCTTACGCCCTTGAGTGCAACCTCCGCCTCACTGAGAGACTTGGCAAAGCCGGTGTAGAATTCATCGAGAACGCTCTTCCACTCCTTGTTGCCCTCCTCTACCTCGTCAAGAGTTTCCTCCATCTTGGCAGTAAAGGTAACGTCTCAATGTTTTCAAAGCGCTCGGTCATAAAGCCGGTAACGGTCTCGCCGAGAGCTGTGGGCTTGAGCACCTTGCCCTCCTTGACAACATACTCTCTGTCGAGAATTGTGGACATGGTAGGAGCGTAGGTACTGGGGCGGCCGATGCCCTTTTCTTCCATGGCACGAATGAGGGTATCTTCGGTATAACGTGCGGGAGGCTGGGTGAACTTCTGCTCCTTGATTATATTCTGCAGGCTTACCTCCTGACCCTCGCTGAGGCTGGGCAGAGGACGCTGTTTCAGGTTGGGCTCATCCTCACCGGAGTCATATACCTTGGTAAAGCCGGGGAATTTGATTGCAGAATGGGTGGCACGGAACATGTGTCCGGCAGATACTGCGTCTATGGAAACGCTATCGTAGACCACATTTGCCATCTGGCTTGCCATGAAGCGGTTCCAGATGAGCTTATAAAGACGGTGCTGCTCGGGAGTCAGATCCTTGCGCACACGGTCGGGAGTCAGATATACATCACTGGGTCGTATGGCTTCGTGAGCGTCCTGAGCTTCTTTTTTGGTCTTGTAGACCTTTGGCGATGCAGGGCAATACTCGTTGCCGTAATTCTCCTTGATAAAGCTTCTGGCGGCAGTCTGCGCCTCCTGAGATATACGCAGAGAGTCGGTTCTCATATAGGTTATAAGACCCACGGTACCAACGCCTTCGACATTGACACCTTCATAAAGGGTCTGCGCAATAGACATGGTACGACGAGGAGTCATATTCAGCTTACGGGATGCCTCCTGCTGGAGAGTGGAGGTAATGAAGGGAGCGGAGGGGCTGCGCTGTCTGTCCACTCTGCGGACGGCACTGATACTGAACGGAGCGTCCTTGATGGCGCTCTCCACTTCTGCAACTTCTTCGGCGTTATGGAGCTCACGCTTTTTGCCGTTCATGCCGTAATAATGAGCAGTGAAGCGCTCGTCCTCGCTGTCACCGCAGGACAGAGACACATCCAGCAGCCAATACTCTTCAGGAACAAAGGCTCTTATCTCGTTCTCGCGGTCAACTACCATGCGGGTCGCCACGGACTGGACACGGCCTGCAGAAAGTCCGCGCTTTATCTTGACCCAAAGCATAGGGCTGAGCTGATAACCCACAATACGGTCAAGGATTCTTCTTGCCTGCTGGGCATCAACCAGATCCATATCTATGGCTCTGGGATTAGCTATGCTCTCGGTAACTACCTTCTTGGTTATCTCGTTGAAGGTAACGCGGCGGGTCTTTTCATCGGGCAGATCCAGCAGCACCTTGAGATGCCATGATATAGCCTCACCTTCGCGGTCAGGGTCGGTTGCCAGATAGACCATGCTGGCCTTTTTTGCGGCAGATTTAAGCTCGGCTATTTTCTCTTCCCTGCCCTTGATGGGCTGATAATTAGGAATAAATCCGTTCTCTATATCTACACCAATAGTGCTTTTGGGCAGGTCGCGGAGATGGCCCATAGATGCGGTCACCTTATACTCTTTGCCCAGATACTTTTCAATGGTTTTCGCTTTGGCCGGTGACTCAACGATCACCAGTGCGGCGTTAGATTTTGCCATATGTTTACAGCTCCTATATTATAACTTCAACTATATCTCAAGGACACAGCTCGAAGCGGGTTTCCTCATTCAATCTGATATAGCCCTCAAGCTCCAGCATTGTCAGGTCGGCAAGCACGTCCGATGCCTCTCCGCCGCTAAGCTCAATAAGCTCATCTTTTCCTTTCGCCCCGTCCATAAGGGCGCGAACGATCGCCAGCTCGCCGTCGGAGAGCTGCATGGAATCGTTCATGTCAATATATTCCTTGTTATTTTGCTTGTCAACAGATTTTTTCGTTTCTGCCCTATTGTTTTTTTCTTTCTGCGCATCTCCAAGACGCTTCACAGCGTCCATCACGGCGAATTTTTTGCTGTCGCGGCGCTTAATATGCTCCGGAAACTGCCAGCGATAGCAGGAGATTATATCCCAACCGCTGATAGCAAGGGCTGCGCCGTCGCGAATGAGCATATTCGAGCCGACGAAGTTGGGATCATCTATATTTCCGGGTACTACATAAACGTCTCTGCCCTGCTCCGATGCTCTCGCAGCAGTTATAAGTGAGCCGCTTATATTGGGAGCTTCGATAACTGCGACGCCAACGGATATGCCGCTGATTATACGGTTGCGCTGCGGAAAAGTGGACTTACTGCCCTTTGTTCCGGGCGGATACTCGCTGATAAGAACACCGTTTTTGCTCACGGCATTCTGCAGCTCGGTGTTCCACGCCGGATACACCACATCTATTCCCGTTCCCAGCACGCCTATCACAGGTCCACCTGCATCAAGGGCGGCGCGGATAGCAGCAGAATCAATACCTTCGGCAAGGCCGGAGACCACAATACCGCCGCATCGGGTTATATCGTAGGCAAAACGCTGAGCACAGCGCTGTCCATACTGGTGCGATTTACGCGTTCCTACGATTGCAATGCAGGGGCTGTCGTCTATTGTGGGCAGGTCACCCTTTACGTAGAGCACCAGTGGAGCATCGTATATATTTCTGAGTCTGTCGGGATAATCCGCATCATAAAGGCTCATTATGCGTATACCGAGCTTGCGGCAGTCCGCCTCTATTTTCTCCGCCTTGTCAAGCCGCTTATTCATAAGCCGCTTCACCTCCGCCTCACGTGCCTCGGGCACAAGACGGTAATCCTCGGCGGTGGCAAAGTAAAGCTGCTTTACCGAGCCGAAGTGGCGCAGATATTTATGGGCGGCAGCGTTGCTGATACCGCCGCTCTGTGTAAGCCAAAGCCAGTATTTTACGTCCGACATGCTTCATCTCATCCGTTCTCTTTATCTATTGCGGAACATCTCCCACAGTATTACCGTAGCCGCAGCGGCCGCATTAAGCGACTCACAGCGCTCACTCATGGGAATTATAACTCTCGCCGCAGATGCGTCCAGCAGCTCGCGGCTGAGTCCGTGGCCTTCGTTGCCAATGGCGAAAGCGTAGCTTTCCGGCAGTTTGAGCTCACGAAGGTCATAAGCCGTGCTGTCCAGCGCAGCGGCATATATGGGCAGGCCGATGTCCTTAGCCTGCTCAACAAGTGAGCTTACCGGCAGTTCGATTATCTTATGGCGGAACACTGCGCCCATTGACGCACGCACAGCCTTTGGACTGAAGGGGTCTGCGCAGTCACCTGCCAGTATTACCGCGCCGCAGTCAAGTGCGTCAGCGGTACGCAGTATGGTTCCCACGTTTCCGGGATCCTGCATATTTTCCATTATAAGATGTCTGCCCGCCGCAATAGGCTCCCACACCTCAGGCATGGCGCATGTGAACACAACCTCGGGAGCGCTCTTCATAGGCGATACGCTCTCAATTACGTCCTTGGGCACGCGTACCATGCGCTCGCATTCCGGCACATCGGGTACGTCGCCGCAGAAAAGAACGGTCTTTATCTTTGCGTCCCACTTTACAGCCTCGTAGAGCAGCTTATCGCCCTGGCAGAAATATTCGCCCTCTTCGCGGCGGTATTTTTTATCCGCTCCCAGCTTTTTCACACGGGCTATAAGGGGATTTTTGCGGCTGCTTATTTCTTCCATAGTTTCTCCTTTGTTACTCGGCTTCAAGTATTGCATTGAGCGCGCGCACGGCTGCGTCTGTCAGCTTCTGATCGCCCTTTCCGTCAACCGTCCAGTCGCAGATGCAGGCATAGAACTGCTGCTCCTCGGGAATATTCTGACCCATACGCCACAGAACAGGAACTTCACTCACGTTCATGCGGCGGGGTTCATCTACATCGGGAGTAAATCCGTAATCGGCAATGGGGTCAAAATACTCTCTGTGGCAGTATGTTGCGGAATACTGCTCGTCCAGAATATAAAGAGTATACTCGGGCTGTGCAAAAGCCAGCTGAAGGCGCTGCTGGTTCACTTCGAGGTTTTCCTGATCAGCAAGGTTGATTACCTGCACATCCATAAGTATCTGACCGTCGCCGTTAACGTCACCGACCGCCTTCTGTACTACCTCGCGCAGCTCGGCGGTATCGGCATATGCAATGGGGTCATCCATTGCGACAACCATGTGGAAATCGTAGCGGGGCTTGTTGGCAGCCTCTACGGTGAGGATTATCGCCACAATGAGAACTATTACCAGAACAATGCTCAGCTTACCGTAATGAGGCCAGAACACTTCCCGGAACCAATATCCGAAGCCATGCTCTTTAATGACCTCTTTCATTCCCTGACGTATTTCTTTGCCTACACTATGGTCCCATTTTTTGGATTTATCTTTCTTCATTGGTAAACCTCCCGAGCAAAACGCCTCAAAGCGGAGTCCGCTCCGTTTTGAGGCCACAGGTTTCTTTCTACACATTATATATAATATAGGTATATTCCCTGCCTTGTCAAGCCGTGGTTTTTAAACAGTTTTTGAATTATTGGTTGGTTTTGGCTCGGATTACGTCTGTTCGGATGCAAAAACGCTGCTGTCCGCAGGCAGCAGCGTTTGGTTTATCAGTTCTCAGGAGCGTAGCTGTAGGTAGCATCGTTGTTGATAAAGGTACATACAGGTACTCTGTAGGTGCCATCGAATGAAATGTAGCGGAACAGCGTCTTGATGAAGAATGTAGACCATTCGCGGGCGGGTTCCTCCACCTCATCGGTCTGGGACATTGTCCACAGGGGCACAACAACCTTAAGTGTCTTTATATCAACGGCAACACCAAAGACGACGTCGCAGAAGTCGAAGGAGCATTCAAATACAACAGCGCCCGCGGCTTTTTCTGCTTCGTCCGCCATCTCTGCAGGCAGAGTGCCGGTGGTGATCATCATTCTGCCCAGCACTTCGCCGTTTTCGCTTTCAAAGGCTGCAAGCTCTCCGTTTTCACGCAGGCTGCGTTCTATCTCGTCAAACTGTTTTTTATCTATAAGCATTTTCTTCCCGCCTTTTCAGATAATTGGAAATAAGCCTGCACAGCATACGCATGCAGGCTTATATTTTTTAATCAAGGGGCTTCATGGTGGGGAACAGCAGTACGTCGCGAATGGAATCGCAGCCGGTGAGCATCATTACGCAACGGTCGATGTCCATGCCCATGCCGCCGGTGGGAGGCATGCCGTACTCGAGAGCCAACAGGAAATCCTCGTCCAGCATCTCGGTCTCGTCGTCGCCGCGCTCACGCTGCTCTACCTGCTTTTCGAAAC
>JAFXFT010000075.1 GCA_017513385.1 Oscillospiraceae bacterium
AGGTACTGGAAGGTAATATGCGCGAGATTGTGGGCTCTGTGGGTCTTAAGGAAATGGTTCAGGACCGTCAGGGCGTTGCCCGCAAGATAACCGAGAACGTAGTTCCCGATATGCAGAAGCTGGGTCTTGAGGTGGTAAACTTCAATATTCAGAACTTCAAGGACGGTGCCGGAACAATTGAAAACATGGGTATCGACAACGTGGAGCAGATCCGCAAGAACGCCCAGATTGCAAAGGCAAACGCTCAGCGAGATATTGCAATCGCAACCTCTCAGGCTCAGCAGGAGGCCAACGCAGTAAAGGTGCAGGCCGAGAAGATGATAGCCGAGCAGGACGCAGCCCTTGCGATCCAACAGGCAGAAATGAAGGTCAAGGCAGATACCAAGAAAGCAGAAGCCGACGCTGCATACTCCATTCAGCAGGAAACCCAGCGTAAGACCATCGAGGTTACCAAGGTCAGCGCCGACATCGCAAAGCGTGAAAAGGAAGCAGACCTTGCCGAGCGCGAGATTGCTATCAAGGAGCGCCAGCTTGACGCTGAGGTTCGCAAGCAGGCCGACGCTATGAAGTATAAGGCCGAGAAGGAAGCTGAGGCAGATCTTATCCGCCGTCAGCGTGACGCAGACGCAAAGGCTTACGAGGCAATCAAGGAGGCCGAGGCTCGCAAGGCCGAGGCAGAAGCTCTCCGCTTCGCTATGGAGCAGGAGGCAGAAGGTATCCGCGCCAAGGGTCTTGCAGAGGCAGAGGCCATCGAGAAGAAGGCCGAAGCTCAGAAGAAGATGGGCGAAGCCTCTGTGCTTGAAATGTACCTCAATGCTCTGCCCGAGGTTGTCAAGAATGCTGCAACTCCTCTTGCTCAGACCGACAAGATCGTTATGTACGGCGACGGCAACTCCACCAAGCTGGTGAAGGACGTTATGAACAGTGCCAGCCAGATAATGGACGGCGTGAAGGAATCCACCGGTATCGACCTGCAGGCTTTGCTGGCAGGTGTAATAGGCGGACGTACCGTAGCTCAGGACGAGCGCGAGACCGTGGAAGTATAAAGGTAAATGCACATAAAAATCCCCCGAATGCAAGTCATTCGGGGGATTTTGTTCGTTATAAGGAATTAATTACTTCTTGGGGAGGTCGGTGCCTTCGAAGATGTACTGACCGTCTCTGTATACTACTCTGCCGTAGTTGCCTGCGGGGTAGAAGGGCTCGAAGTTGATGGGAGCGCCGAGACGCTTGATGTTTACGGGACCATGCCACATGCCTGCGGGAATGCGGACAACAGTGGGCTCGGTGATGGTGTAAGTATCCATATCGTCGGGGGTCTCACCGATCTGGATCTCAATCTCAGCGTCGAAATCGAAGAAATGGGTGATGTCGGCGCCGGTGAAGAATATGTACTCTTCAACTGCGTGGTGCATGTGAGTCTCGCCGATTACGCATTCCTTCTGTACGATGTTGTACAGATACCACAGACGGGAGCCTTCCATCTCGCTTACGCCGCGGAAGCCGGCTCTGGGGCTGAGGAAACGATCATCGTTGTGCTCTTCGGGCTGATAGGGATAAACAAACTTCTGATACTTGCGCTGACCCTTTGTCTTTTCAGCCATTTCATAGAAGGGAGCCAGGAGGTTGGTATCGGGAGTATCATCCTTGGGCAGCTCTTCGCCCTTGGCCTCTGCCTCTTCCTTCTTGTTCATTCTCTCAGAGAAGCAGCTGCCGCAATATACGCATTCCTTGCTGCTGTCGCGTACGCAGCGGCGGATGCCTGCGCCGTCATAGGTGAAGAACTCGCGGCCGTCCTGACCGACGTTGCGGTTGATCTTGGACCAGTCGCCATCCAGATAAACTGCGGAGAAGACGATGGGCTTGTTGATCACGCGGAAGTTGACGGGACAGTGGTACATCTTGGGAGGGACGCGGATAATGGTGGGCTGAGTGAGGGTGTACATCTCGAGGTTGTTGGGATCCTCGCCGATCCATACATCGACCTCAGCATCGAACTCGAAGAAGTTGTTCATGTCAGCGCCGGTGAAAACAAGGTACTCGTCAGCGCAGTGGTGGGTGTGGGGAACTTCCATGGGGAGGGGCTTGGTAACGGAGGTGAAGTCCATGTAGACTCTTGCCTTCTCCATCATAGTGGTGCCGCGGAAGAAGCCGCGGGGAGAAGCAAAGCCGTACCAGTTGTGGAATTCCTGAGGAATCTTAAAAACCAGATCATCGTATCTGCCCATTTGCTATATCTCCTTTACAATAATAAAATTTTTCACAAATAATAAATTGTTTGAACTTATTGTATCACATGTAAAACGAAAAGAAAAGCGCTTTCTTAAAATTAAATGGTCGAGTAAAAAATATGATATTATTTACTGTTTTTTGGTTATTTTTTGGATTGAACATTCCTGCAGATGTGGTAATATAACATCTGCAAGACAAATTGGAGTGATAATGATGATTTTTTGCTGTCCTGTGTGCAGGGGCAGACTTGAAAAACGAGAAAAAAGTCTGTACTGCCCCAACGGGCATTGCTACGATATTTCAAAATACGGCTATGTGAACCTGCTGATGTCAAATCAGTCCTCCGCAAAACGACATGGCGATGACCGTCTTATGGTAGAGGCTCGGCGTG